>JALGSS010000497.1 GCA_029821745.1 Candidatus Zipacnadia bacterium | reverse complement strand
GACACAGCCGCGATGCAGAGCCAGGCGGACCGGATGAAGACGGTCTGCGACATCGCCCAGTTCATGGGCTGCAATGTCATCCGCACCGAGGGTGGCCAGCCGAAGGATTCCGTTCCCGAAGACAAGTGGGTCGAGGCGATGGCCGGCTGCGTCCGTGCGTGCCTGCCCTTCGTCAAGGAAATGGATATGAAGTTCGCCATCGACAACCATGGCTACGTGACCAACGACATCGACGTGATGCTCGGCCTGCTGCGCGAGGTCAACGAGCCTCAGTACGTCGGCTCGAACCTGGACACCATGAACGTCCGCTGGTTCGGCAACTCCCTCGAGGAGTGCGACCGGTTCTACCGCGAGGTCGCCCCGTGGGTCATGCACACCCACATGAAGGACGGGTTCGGCTCTCGCGGCGACTACAAGGGCAAGGACTGTGGGAACGGCGAGATCAACCTGGCGCTGGTCGTTGAGGTCGTCAAGGCTGCCGGGTATGATTACGCTTGGACCGCCGAGTACGAAGGTACGGAAGCCGGTGGCGCCGGCTACGAGAAGTGCCTCGTCTGGCTGAAGCACAACATCTAAGCTGATCAGCCTCAGGGATCAGTGAGAAGCATGCAAAGAGCCGGTCTGCCAAGCAGACCGGCTCTTTGTCGGCGTGTCAGATCTGCCCCCCGGCCCCGGAGACCCAGCAGGTGCTGCGTCTCCACTGGCGAGGAATGGGGGGGAACGACACCGGACCCATGGATGCCCATGGATGCCCGTCATTCCAGGTCGGCGGCCCGCACCAGCGACAGTGTTCGTGGTCCGCGAAGCCCTCCAGAGGCGCCCCGTGCCGCTGGCGGCGGAGGTATCCGCCCCTCTTACGACGGCATCACGGACCGGAGGCCCTCATACGCCGCCCGGGCTGTTTGCTCCGCGGGCCTGCTCCACCAGGCCTCGCTGAAGACCTCCACGGAGAGGCCACCGTCGTAGCCGTTGGCCTGCAATCGGCTCAAGGCGTCGGTGAGCGGGAAGGCGCCGTCGCCGGGCATCACGCGATCCGAGTCGGCCATCTCGAAGATGTTGCCCGCCGGCGCGTCATTGATATGCACGAGGCCCACTTCATCACCCGCCGGCAGGCTGAACTCGTCGACCGTCGACCCGCCCCGGAAGGTGTGGAAGGTGTCGATCAGCAGCTTCCCGCGGGGATGATCTGCCCGCTTCACGATGTCCAGACCGGTCTTGAGGTCTTTCACCAACTCGGACATGCCGATGTACTCAAGGGCGAAGTCCACGCCCTCCTCGGAGCCGACGTCGCACAGGCCCGAGAAGTCCTGAGCCGCCGCGTCGAGATCGCCGACGCCGCCCGCCGCGCAGGCGATGATCTGCGGGCACGCCGACGCCGACGCGAGCCGGGCACGCTGCTTCGCAACTTCCAGGGCCTCCCGCGTGGGCTCACTGTTCTCCCACATCCACCCGCCCACGTAGCACATCTCCGCGACTGCAAGCCCGTGATCCGCGCAGGCCAAGGCGATGTCCGCGGCATACGCCAGGGGGTCCGACTGCGACTCGATCGCGTCGGCCCAGATGCCCACGCTGTCGAACCCGGCTTGCGCCGCCGCCTTGATCCCCGCGAGCTGGTCCGTCTCGCGTCCGAGACTAATCAGGTTCAGACACGTTGTCATGCGACTCACTCTCTCTCGGGCGAGAGTCGCCCGTGAACTAAGGATGATGCGGTGGATGATCGCCGGCACGGAAATTGCCTGGCGCGCCAGGCGCTTTGCGGAGGCATTTCGCCGGACCAGAGGCGAATCCTGCCAGTGCGCAGGGCGGCGCGCGAACCCGCCGGACCGGCGTATCGCGAGGCCGAACTTACCGGAAAATTCCTCGTTCCTTCCCGTTCCGAGGAACATCTCCCGCCATTTCTGGATTAAACTGAAGCAGTGCATTGCGCCGATCAGCCCGTCGCGGCTCGCAAGGTGATAGGTTGGACCTCAGCCAGATACGAAGCCTCAACGACATCGTCGATGTCTTCAGTTGCTGCATCTTCACATGGTCGGTTCTGACCACGATCGCGCCGACGTTTATTCTCGCGGGGGCCATCGCGGCATTCATCCCTCGGACCAGCATTCTCAGGTACCTTGGGGCCGGCGCGAACAAGATCGGGGCCTACAGCATCGCCGCCCTGTCCGGCATGCTCCTGTCCCTGTGCTCGTGCAACATCGTCCCCCTGTTCGTGAGCATCTACCGCAGCGGCGCGGGAATCGGGCCCGCTTCCGCGTTCCTGTACGCCGGGCCCGCCATCAACATCGTCAGCAGCATCCTGGTGTTCAAGCTCCTCGGCTGGCAGCTTGGTGGGGCGCGTGTGTTGGCCGTGCCCGCCATCGCGATCGTCCTGGGCGCCATCATGTCCGGGCTGTTCAAGAGCCACGAGCGGGACCGCCAGGCCGCCATCATGCAGGCGGGCGTCATGGCCGAGGACGATCAGGACCTGCGCCGCACCGGCGTGCTGTTCATCCTGCTTCTGCTCGCGGTGATTTGCGGGTCGATCCGGGATCCCTGGTGGGTCGGTGTGGGCGGTCTGGTGCTGTTCGGGCTGCTTACGGCCGTCTACTTCAGCCGCCGCTTCAGCGTAGACGAGTTCAAGGAATGGATGTCCGAGACGTGGGGCCTGATCAAGCTCGTAATCCCGTGGCTTGTGCCCGCGATCATTCTCATCGGGATCGCCGCGAAGGTGCTCCCGGTTCGCGTCGTCCTCGGACTGGTCGGCGACGATAGCCTGCGGTCGGTTCTGTTCGCCGACCTGTTCGGCGCGCTGATGTATTTCCCGATTCTTGCCGAAGTCGTGTTCGTGCGGACCTTCATCACGATGAACATGACCATGGGCCCGGCGCTGGCGATTCTGCTGACGGGCGCGGGCCTGAGCCTGCCGGGCGGGATCATTCTCGGCCGGGCGGTCGGTTGGCGAATTGTCATCGTCTACCAACTGCTGGTCATCGTGCTCACCACTGCCGTCGCGGGCGTGTTCTCGAGCGAGATCGGCCAGTACATGTGCGAGTGTATGCTTCCCAAGTAGACAATTGTACGCGCCCGCGAAGCTCATTGCGGAGCGTGGAACATTCGGTTGGACTTCTCGCATCAAGCGTGCGCGGGTCGTGATCCGCATTCGCTCTGAAAGGAAGAGGCTAGCAATGAAGGCAAAGTATCTCGTCGTTGTCCTGGCTGCCGCGCTCGTTTTGAGCGTCTTGCTGACAGGATGTCCCAAGGAGACGGCCCCGGACGAGTCCACTCGCCTGACCCCGATGAACCCGCCTGTGGGCGGCGAGGCGGAAGCTACTGAAGGGCAAGTCGCCGGTGAAGACGCCGCCTCCGATGAAGTGCCGACTGGGCTGTCTGGGAAACTCGAAGTCGGCGTTCCCTGTGGCGTCGCGATGGCCTTCAAGGCTGCCCAGGAGATCATTCTCGAGGCGAACCCAGACCTCAAGCTCGTGCCCCACGTGAAGAACGTCGCGCCGATGACCAGGGAGATCATCGACGGCAAGAGCGACCTGGACGTGTTCATGAGCCTGGGAGACAGGGAAGCGGAACTCCTCGTCGAGGCGGGTGTCGTTCAGGGCGAGCCGAGGCCGTTCCTCCGCCAAAGCATCATGCTCGCGGTTCCGGTAGGCAACCCGCTGGGCATTGAGACCTTGGAGGACCTGACAAAGGACGAAGTGAAGACGATCGCCGTTTGCGATTCGTCGCTCTCTATCGGCGAGTGCGGGCAGAAGGCCCTGGAAGCCGTCGGCATCTGGGACGAGCTCGAGGCGTCCGGCAAGGTCATCCGCCCGAACATGCCCAAGAAGGCCAAGGAAATGGTCATTCAGGGCAAGGCGGATGCGGCGTTCGTCTACGCGGCCTGCGAGAATGAGGAATGGAAGGAGAGCGAGCCGGAACTCAGCATTATCGGCAAGGCCGACATGGTGCTGACGGTGCCCGATGACCTGTACGGCGGGATGTTCGCTCAGGCGGTCATCACGAAGGCCGCCACCGATCCTGAACTCGCCGCGAAGTTCATTGATGCCCTCCGCACCCCGGTCGTCCAGGAGGCCATCAGCAAGCTGGGCTACGGGATGCTGGACAAGGCCGACGAGAACGCGCAGGCCGGCACGGAAGACTGCTTCGAGCTGCCCCTCGGCACGACGTGAGGGTGAGTTTGG
>JALGSS010000496.1 GCA_029821745.1 Candidatus Zipacnadia bacterium | reverse complement strand
CGCCAGGTGTCCTCGTCGGCCTTGGAGTCCTTGGCGCTCGTGGGCTTCGCGGCGCCCTCACGCCAGGACACGTTCCCGACGATGCAGGTCGCATCAAGAGCAAAGCCTGTCACGGCAATGCCGCCGTCGTCCTGCCAGGCGGGGCCGCTGATGATCTGTATCTCAGGCGGCGTGTTGTCCACCACGACGTTGTCGATGTCCAGGCGGGCGAAGTCCGAACCCGTGGCGTTCGCGAGTTCATCGTCGACCACGATGCGAAGATCATACACGCCGTCATCCTGCTTCTTAGTGTCCCACTCGTACTCGGACTTGACGATGCCTTCCTTGATCACCTGGAAGTCGCCTTCGCCGTGCTTGCGGGCGAGGATCCTCGCCTGGAGCTTGTCCTTGTCCGGGTCCGTCATCTTCCACTTGAGCTTGAACTTCCCGCTGATCGCCTCGCCCTCTTTCGGGGTCGGCGTCTTCACTTCCGGCGCCTGGTTGTCGGGCAGGTAGCGCAGCCGGATCCAGTCGAGGGTCGGCGCCTGAGCGCCGGAGTCCTTCGACAACTGAAGGCGATACTGGAGGAACCGGGCCGGCGCGACGCCGGGGCGGTCGAGCCCCTTCCCACCGATGGGCGCCGACCACGGGCTCCAACTGTCGTCCTTCGGGTCTTCGCTGCCGCCTGACCGGAACCGCAAGTCGAGGGTCGCTTTCTCGCCGACGCTTGCAGACCAGTCCACGCGTCCCCAGCGGGCCCGGCGCTTCGCGTCCAGCACGTCGGACTCGAGCTGCCCCTTGGCGGGGGCATCAAGGTTCGCGACAACCACGCGCCCCGGGGCATCGGTGGTGAGGTACAGACGAGGCCCATGGCTGCACAGGCTCAACCCAGTGTTGCTTTCCTCCTCGCGCAGCACCGTGTGGACCCGGGAATCGATGATCTCGATCACCTGGCCGTCCTCGGTCAGGGATGCGAAGGTGCGGCCCTTGGTCCGCGCCAGGCCCATGATCGCCCCGTCTTCGGCCTCGTACAGAACGGTGGCGAGGCCCTTCGGGTTGATCGAGATGACTTGGCCATCCGGAGCGGTGGAGAGCAATACACTGCCATCGTCACCCTCGACCAAGCCGGTGACATCGTTGCTGCCGGTGTCATACAGGGAGACGAGACCGCTCTCTTCGTCGAGGCGGTACAGGGCGCCCTTCTGGGCTGTGGCCACATACAGCGCGTCACCGATCTTCAGCAGCTCCGTGGCGTGGCCCTGGCGGATAGCGATGATCTTCTTCGACTCGCCCTTCGCGCTGATTTGGTAGACGCCCGCATCGGGACCCGTCGCCGCGAAGTAGCCGCCATCGCCGTCCGCGATCATATCCCACACGTAGGCGTCGCCGAGATCGCACAGTTCGGCGCGCTTGCCTTCGGCGTCGATACGGAAGAGCTTTCCGCCGGGGAAAGTGGCCGCTGTGATCGACCCGTCCGCATTGACGACCATGCTGGACACGCCGAACTGGCCCGTGTCACACAACAGCGTGGGCGCGTCCCCGGTGAGCTTGTATATCTTGCCGTCGTTGATCGTCCCGGCGTAGGCGTCCTTGTCGCCCGCGGCCATCGCCCAGACGTAAGGCTCATCGAAAGTCTTCACGTCCGTCCAGGTCGGGGCCAACTGAACGGCGCCGTCGCTGCGGATCGCGACGCCGTCCCACTCCCCCGCGGCAAACTGGTCGGCGGTTGTCTGCAGCCAGACCTTGGGCCTGCGAGCCACGTCACCGTTCTTCTTGTCCTTTGGCTGCTCCTTGTCCTTATCATCCTTCTTGTCGGCACTGCTGGGCAGCTTGTCGGGTTTCCTGCGCTCCGTTGTATTGGGCTTCTTCTCGGACTCGGGTTCCACAGCGCTGGGCCAGAAGTCGAAGGGCGCCGCGGCGGGCTGTGCCGTGAGACCGAGATTCGGGTCGGCGAAGGCGCTCGACGCCCACCACAGTCTCGCGGGGGCTTCCTCAGGTAGCGAGGGCAGTGAGAAGGCTGCGCTGCTGCTGCTCTTGGGCGGTGATGGTGGCGCAGTGACTTTGCCGCGCCCGCCCTGGCGGTCTTCGGTGGCCAACGTCAGCATCGCTGAACCGTACAGGACCCACGGCATGTCGAATGTCCGCGAGATCTCGGCGCCGCCGCGGACAATGTCGGTCCGGGGAGTGCCTCCCAGCACAGCCCGCATGAAGGGCGCGAGGCCGAACAGTTTCGTGCCCTGGATGGCTACGTCCTTGGCCGGCGATCCGGTCGCGACGAACAACTGGTCGCCCCGCTCAAGGGTCTCGATCTGCTCGACGACGTCGTCGAGGCTGTATAGGGTCGGCGGCATGATCGCGACGCGGGAGCGCAGCCGCATGGCCTCGTTGCCGGCGCACACACCGACGCGGATGCGGCCCTTCGGCAAGGACAGGGGCATCTTCAGCTTCACGGTCTTCTCGATCAGATCGCCGTCATCGGGGCGCAGCCGCACGTGCAGTGTCAGGTCTTCGCCGGCCTTCGCGACGGTCTGGTCGGCGTAGATGCTCTCGATGGCCGCCGTGTTGTCGATGGCCGACAGCTCGGCCTCGTACTCCAGGCCGACGACATCCTGGGGCCGGAAGCGGTTCTGAGTCAGCAGGAACGCGGACTGCATCGTGTCGGTGATCGCCGGCATTCCGGCCATCCCGCTGTGGTAGTAGATGTCCTCGCGGGTGATCTCGTGGCCCTTCGAGCCCTTCACCCGGGTCTTCACCTTGACCATGCCCTCCCCGGGCGAGTTGTAGGTGGCGTAGAGGGCTGAGAGGATGCTGGTGGAGAGCAGGCTCGGCGTCGTGTCACGGTCCTTGAGGCACTTCACCTTATAGGTGCGGGTCAGGTCGCGGGTGGTGTCGGTGATCTTGATCGTCGCGGGCACCATCTCGGCCATCGGGCCCAGCTTGCCGCCGACGGACCAGTTCCGATCCTGGGTGAGCACGCCCACGGGCTTCATCACGGACATCATCTTGTCGGTGCGTTGGTAACGGGGGATGAAGTCGTGGACCCAGGAGGTGGTGAGAGGGAAGTTGATGTCACCAAGCTCCATGAAGGGATGGCCGAACCCCAGGATTAGGTCGCCGTCCCGATAGGTCAGCGTGCCGCCGGTGCTGATGTCGAAATCCCCTGAAACGAGAGTGGAGCCGAAGGCGGACCCGGGCTGCAGGTCCACATCCACCGGATCGCCCTTGGCGCCGGGCCCGGCAATGGGCTCGATCCCGTAACGCTTGAGCGTGCCCTTGAGGTAGTCCATCGCGGCGTCGGGCAACCCCGCGCAGTAGACCGGCGGGGCGACACGGTACATCACCATCGTGTGCGCATCGGCAAACCGGGAGGTGGCCTCCCACCGCGGCACGACCTTGATGCGCGAGACACTCCGCCCGGCGATCCGGAACGCGCCGTCATGGGCTGCGAAGCGTTCGGTCTCGGTGGAGAAGGGCGACACTTCAGCCTGCTTCTCCGGCTTGTCGAGGGCTTCGAGCATCGAGTTGATGTCGGTGATCCCCGCGACGGGCTCCTTCTCCCACGGCCACGTGAAGGCCACGGCGCCGATCAGGCGGCCGTCGATGTAGACCGGACTCCCGCTCATGCCGCCCATGACCCCGGACTCGCGTTCGACGACCGGGCCGTCGAGGATGCGGGCGACGATCATCGGGCGCCCCTGGTTGCCCTGTTCGAGGACGGCGAGGATCTCCAGGTTGAACTCGGTGATCTCAATTCCGGAGAAAACGCTCTTGCCGATGGCCTTCATGCCACGCTCAATCTCGTCGGAGGGCATCATCGTTTTCGCGTTGAAGTGGGGCGACAGAGGCACGGCAAGGGTACAGGAGGCGAGCATGAAGGCCGCGAGGCAGCCAAGAAGGGTCCGGGCGCGCATGAATCTATCCTTTCGTCGGCGAGTCGGGGTCAGCCACCCCACAAGTCATCCATCGGGGGAGCGATCACTACTGGATCGGACGGGCTAAGACAAGGCAGTCTTGATGTTGGTTCCACATACACTGCCTCTTCCCCTGCGCGGGAGCGCCGAGGGAGGGATTTGTGCAGGTGAGTGTGAATACTGCCACAGGAAAACGGGGCCACGCGAGCCCCGGCCCGGCGTCATCTGCCGCCATTGTAGTGGACGCGCCGCCTTCGGGCAACGGTTGACCTGCCAGTGTGG
>JALGSS010000495.1 GCA_029821745.1 Candidatus Zipacnadia bacterium | reverse complement strand
CGGTTCAGCGCCGGACCGAAGTAGTTCCCGTCTCGGCTCTTGGCCTCGCCCGTATGGAGCGCGATGCGGACGAGGAGAGGGCCGGTCTCCTCGGGCCACGCCGCCTGCTTGAGGGCCAACTGGGTTGCCAGAGCGCCCGCGACGGCTGACCCCGCGTCTCTGAACGCAGCACAGAACCCGTCGCCGCCGCTACTGAACACTTGCCCCTCATGCGATGCGATGGCCGACTGCACAACGGTGTCGTGGCAATTCAACGCCACGGACATAGCTTCGCGGTGGTGCTCCCAGAGCTTGGAACTCCCCTCGATGTCCGTGAAAAGGAACGTTGTCTCCGCCTGGGCTCGCATCTGCCGCCCCCTGGCCTTCTCAGCGATGTCCGGAGCCTGCCGGTCCGCAGCGAAACAGCAGCCTTAGCAGGCCACATTTTAGCACAGTATTTAACATCATAGCACCGTACCACCAGAATGTCTGCTAACGGTTTGCGCAATATATACTAAGTTTCACATCGGGTGCATAGTGAGTTCGGCCAGTTCTTGTGTCGGGTCTCTGATGGTCGTGGTCAAGCAGCAGGAGCGTCCGAGACGGCAGTGGAAGTAGGAAATACGATGTCGCCGAATGGCGTGGGAGGGGATGCGGGTGAGCAACACACAGACGCGATCAGCGCTCTTCTTCGGTTGTTACCTGGCCGTGCTGGTGTTCAGCCTCTTCTGGGTGGATTTCCCGACTGTTCGCGACGCCGTGGGCCGCAACATCCATCTCTTCCACTGGTTGGTTGGTGCTTCCCTGGCGTATGTCCTGGTGCGGGCCTACCTGGTCATGGGCCGAGGGCTGGAGAGCACCGCCCTGGACACGGCATGGATCACGATCGACGTCCTGATCATCACAACGTTCGTCGGCCTCACAGGAGGCGTCCGTAGCGAGGCGGCGGTGCTGTACCTGTTACCGATCCTCACTTCGGCGGTCCAGCGGATGCCCTCCAAGGCCCTTGTGACAGGGCTGGTCTGTGCGGCCCTGTACTTTGGCGTCGTCCTCGCCGTCGGTCTCGCGCCCCACGAGGTCTACTGGGTGCTGACACGCCTGTTCCTCATCGTCCTGCTGACGGTCTTGGCCACATCATACTCCCTCACCGAAATCGCCACCGTGGAGGAACTGAGTCGGCTGCGGGAGCAGGTGGCGCTTGCCGACTACCGCCAGCTCTTGTCCCAGGAGATGCACGATGGGATCAAGCACTACCTCATGACACTGGCGGCGCGTCTGTCGCTGGCCGCGATGCTGAGGGAGAAGGAACCGGAGCAGTCAATCAAGCTCGCGACCGACCAGCTCCCGACCGTCCGGCAGGCAAGCGATGAGTTGAGCTACCTCGTGCGCCGTCTGCGCTCTCCTGTGGTGGAGAGACGCGGCTTCGCCGGCGCTCTGCGCGCGCACATCGATATGCTGGCCGACAGAGCGCCCTTCGCGGTGACACTTGACGTGGAAGGGGAGGCGATTGCGCTCGCGCCGGACATTGAGCAAGCTGCGTTCCGCATTGTTCAGGAAGCCATCACGAATGCCGAGAAGCACGCGGCTCCGGAGAGCGTGTCGGTGCGCCTACGCTTCCTCCCAGACGCCCTCACGTGTATTGTCGCCGACGATGGCAAGGGTTTCGATGTCGCCGGAAAGACCTCCGACATCGAGGACCCCGGACAGATCGGCCTGGACAGCATGGCGCAGAGGGCAGAGGTGGTGGGGGGGAAGCTACAGCTCGAGAGCAGTCCCGGCGCGGGTACAACGGTGCGGTTCACAGTCCCGCTCTCCCCGCAGTAGTGCGAGACAGGCACGGGGAGACGGGACAGCAAACCAGACGGCCGGCACCGGGAGGTACCGCTGCAGCGTGTGTCAGTCCTAGGCCTGCCGCTGAGAGACCAGCGCCTTGGCGATCATCTCGTCGATGCACAGGATGTTGATCGCGCCATGTGAGATGGCCGCCGCGATGGCCCTTGCCTTCGCCTGACTGAACTCGGGTTCGCCGCCGCCACTGGCGATGACGAAGGTGCCAAGACCTTCGCTACGGAGGCGGGCGCGTTGTGTCGCCTGGATGTAATCCTCGAGGGTCGGCGCGACGATGCGACGGTTCACCTTTGCGAGATTGTCTCTGTTCTGCTCGTAGTCGTCTCTGCCACAGAACATGTACCCGCAGATATCGGCGCAGGCCCCGGCTTGCCTCGCGAGTTCGCCGAGTAAGGGATAGAGCTCGGTCAGTGCAAGCATGCGCGACTGCTCGAGGTCGCCGATGCCGGTGACGAGACAATGCGCTCGATGCAGCAGGCCGCCCTCTCCATCAGGGACGCGCATGTCGCTGCCTTCCCGATGGCGATCGCACCACGTCCGACCGAAGATCGTCTGAATGCTGGCATCCATCGAGAGAATCCGCCACGCGGCCTTCAGGAGATCGCGATCGCCGGCGACCTCGTCGGCGATGACACATGGCTGAGTGATCTGCGGGGGGCGCTTCAGCTTGGTCTCATTCTCGTCTGAGGGCTCGACGCCATAGGTCTCCATGTTGTGCGTCGCTCGTATCGCGTTGGACTCGGCGCTGGCCTCAGGAAGCTTGAGGTCTTCGGCGACTTCGGTAGCTCCCAGCGAGCCGACCATGGGGAAGAACTGGCATCGCTTTGCAGCCTCCCTCGGGAGCCGTTGAGTGATCCCACCGGGGAGCGCCGCCGACAGATACCGGCAGTGGTGTCCGTAGGCAATCCCCACTGTGCGCGTGTCTACGAGCATCGCGACCGCTAGTCGCCGGGCGGCGGTTCTGCTCACACGCTCCGCGATCACGCGGTCAGGAGGCGCGTGCTCGGCCAGGCCTCCTGTGGGTACAACCAGCACCTCAGCGGGAGCGATCTCTCGCGGGAAGGCCGCCCGCACCTCCTCGCCCTTGTCTTTCATGAGGACACTCGCCATGAGCTCTGACGCCCCACTACCCGTGGGGAGGGCGCAGCGCGGCTCTGTCTGCAGCAACCCCTCGATCTCCGCTGTTTTCAGGTGGCGATACACGGTCGCACGGCTGAGATGGAGGAGCTGACCCACCTCATCCGGAGTCATCTGCAGCGAGAGATACCACGCTGTCTGGAAGGGCTCCTTGAGATCTGCGGCGCGTTCCGCCGGGACTTCCGGGCCGCTGGCGAGGCGCCAGTCAGAGCTGCTTGTGCTATCCTGTCGGTCGTTTATCGTAGGCACCTCCGATAGTGCATCTGAGAAAAAGTCTCGCATCAATGTATCTGGGTCTAATCTATTGTATAGTATCGCTGAATGGGCGTGTCTGTCAATATCGAGGCGGTCGGCCGGGGGCCGCGGAGCGCGTGGCGCCCCTGCCGGCTACGCTCAGGAGCTTCGGTCCTTCTCCGACTTCTCGGGGAAGACGGAGTTCATCACGGCCTCCTCGGTCACGCCGAGGTTGATGAGGCCCATGGCGAGGGCGGTGGGGGTGACCAGGGGTTTGCAGTCGATCTCCGCCCCGCGTCGGGCCAGCGCGATGGCTCTTTGACAGCCCAGCTTGAGGAGGGCCACGACGGCTCCCGGCATATCGATGAAGGCGAGAGGGCCGATCCCCTCTTCCGTGCTCCGTACCCCGTTGGCGAGGGCGTACTGAATGGCCTGATCGGTGATGACGACGCCGAACTCGGCTTCGAGCTTGCGCGCCTCGTCTCTGAGCACGCCACGGAGACGGTGCTCCTCGGCTTCGGGCAGCCGGATGCGTATGATCTGGGCGAACAGTGACAAGGCGAGGCACTCGGCCGGCCGGGAGCAGAGCACGATCCCGGGCATGTCGGGCGGCATGACATGCGCCAGTTCGCCCGCTCGGCCGCGGGGGATGACGGGCACGTGCCGGGTCTCGAGGATGCGGTCGAGGGTGCGCGCGAGGCCCTCGCCCGGTCCGAGAGCGTTGGATGGCGTCTGGCCGGCATTCATCTTGAGCCAGTCGAGTTCGAGGACCCTCGCTCCCTCAAGCTGGGGCAGCGGAGGCGCGTCCAGGATGGCGGCCAGGCAGCCGGAGCCGAGGGCGTCCAGGGCGGCTGCGAGGGTGTCCGCGCGTTCCTCGATGATGGGGCCGGGGCGCTGGAAGCAGGCGACATGCAGGCTCCAGTCCCGACAGATGCGGGCTGCCGAGGGAGAGATCGGCCGCAGGCGCGGCGGCTCTTGGGTGATATCGAGACCGGAAACCTGCCGTACCCCCAGGATCATGGCATCGTCGATGCTTGCGGCCACGCCCAGCGTTACGCCCAGAGCGTCCTTGACCGTGAACTCGTCGCGATCGCGCACAACATCAAAGCCG
>JALGSS010000494.1 GCA_029821745.1 Candidatus Zipacnadia bacterium | reverse complement strand
TCCAGTCCTCGCAGGGGAAGCCGGGCGGCCTCGTAGATGCTGTCCTCGCGCCGGAACACCTCCACCAATCCCTCCCCGAGGTCCGGGCGGTCGAACTGCCACGCGAGCCACACATCATTGCCGAGACTGTACGGCGTCAGGGGGTAGTAGTCCCCGAGGAAGCAGTGGGCGACGGACTTCCACTGGTCCACCATGCGCTTGAGGAATGCGTAGTCGAGATCATCCCGGCGCACGTCCCAGCACCCGGTGAAATGCGGGCCCATGACGCTGCGAATCCGGTACGAGTCCGTGTGCAGTTGCCCCGCGCCGAAGAACGGAATCCAGTGCGCGATGCCATAGGTCTGGCACTGCCCGCCGATGGGTTCGAGGATGTAGTCGCTCCGATGCAGGGGGACGGCCCGCCGGAGCGTCTCGAGATCATTGCGCCGGCCACCGCTGGCGCAGGTGTCGAAGAGAGTACTCGGGTGTCGGCGTCGAAGCTCATCCCAGCCTGCGAGGAAGCCTTCGACGTAGCGAATCTCAGTGATCCCCTGGCGATCCTCGGCGTCATTGGCCCGCCAGAACCCGAGGGGATCGATGTTGAAGTCGGTCCGGTACAGGTCGATGCCCTCGTCGGTCAGGACCCGGTCGACATGGTCGGTGAGCCACTCGCGCGCCTCGGGATTGCCCAGGTTCAGGAGCTTCTGCGCGCCGTCGGCGCCCAGGAGCCACTCTGGGTGGTTCTCGTACAGCCACGTGCCCGGGGTGACGCGCTCGGGCTCGAACCACAGGATACATTTCACGCCCTTGGCGTGCGCGTGGTCGGTGATCGCCCGCAGGCCACCGGGGAAGCGCTTGCGGTCCACTTCCCACGTGCCGGTATTCGGCCATCCCGTCTCGTTGATGTACCAGCCCGCGTCCATCCACCAGTAGTCCAGCTTGAGGCCCCGCTCGAGATAGCCGTCGATGAACTGCTTCTGGTTCGCCTCGTTTGCGTTGATCATCTCGCCGAACTGGTACGAGCCGGCTCCGGCGAATTCCGGCGCGGGCGGCAGCTTCCCGCCCGGCCGGGGGAGATTGTGGGCGATCATCCAGCGCCGCCACAGGTTCTGGCCGCGGATCCAGTCGCCCTTCCAGAACAGCAGGGCAATCAGCGGCGTGCGGATTGTCTCGCCGGGGTGCAAGGTCAGGTGGGTGAGCTCCTGGCCGATGCTCACGCCCAGGGAAGTCCCCGCGTCCCGGGTGAACTCCGACGCCCACTGGCCCGGCCAACCGACGCCGATGATGACCCCTTCGCTGGGCCACTCCACATTGAAAAAGCACAGATCGCTGTTCGTGGGCCGGCCACCTGCGGCAGCGATGCGTTTCACCGTCGACGGCCCAAGTTCCGTCTCGTGGGGGCGGTAGTCCTCGGCCTTGCATGGGCTGCCGGTGAAATGGTGCAAGCGGAACTCGACGCCGGCCATCGGCGGCCATTGATACCGCCGCAGGGCAGTGTCGAGCGCCTGGATGCTCTCGAGTATCGGCGTGTCGGCCTGCCCGGTATTCTCGAAGTGGACGGTCCACTCGACCACCGGGAAGGTGGTGTACTCAACCGCAACGAGCCGGGCGACAAATCCTGTGTCGGGGTCGCTGAAGGTCAGCGTGTGCTCCGCGCGGGCATCATCCAAGGAGCGGGCTGCGTATTCCCGCGTCCACCCGGGGAGCAGCTCCGACGATGGTCGCCCGCCGTAGGTGAACGAGAAGGGAATCTGCGCGGAATGGTCCGGGCACTGAGGCTGCTCCAGAGGCATCTCGCCCAGCCACACGACGCTTCCGTCGGCGAGGGTTCCTCCGCGCCGTCGAGAGGGACCTCCACCGGCACAGGCGGGTCGCCCTCATTCAGAACCTCGGAGCCGAAAAGCGTCTCATCCCCGACCACAACAGAGAACACCACACTGCCCCGGCCGCCTCCGGTCTGCTCATTGGTGTCGACGCCGATGAGGGCCTCGAACCGCGTTGCCGGACCTGGCAGCCGGACCGTCAATTCGCTGTTCGCGTGGCAAAAGAGGCCACGCCGGTACGAGCGCCCGCCCATCTTCATCGGGCGGCAGAGTCGCGCATTCGGCTGCACCGTATCGTTGTTGGCAACCACGGTAATCCGGGCCGCTGGAGCGGGGGCTTCGTCACCAAGGAGCGCGGCATGAACCCAGCGGTCTTTCTCCCACATCTCATCCGGCGTCGGTCCGAGGGCATGACAGGCGAGGGGTAGCATGATCGCGAAGGCGACCTCCATTGCCCGGGAGAACGGGCGGAAACTAGTGCGCCACGACTGTTGTGAGGCACGCAGCATTAGCCGTCTCACCTCTACGTGGGTCCGGTGCAGGACACGGGTCGAATCGTGGGAGCGTGAATAGCCTCCCAAGCACACCGCCGATGAGGCCGGCAGCGTGCCACCCTTGCATGTGACCTCGCAGACTTGCTGCCGCCGTGTGGCACTGGTTACCACGAAGTGGAACCAGTGTGTTTGAGTGGCCTGTCCAGCACACCGCCGATGAGGCCGGCAGCGTGCCACCCTTGCATGTCACTTCGCGGACCTGATATCGACCGTGTGGCACTGATTACCACGAAGTGGAACCAGTGTGCCGTTCCCCCCATTCCTCGCAGGAAGGGGGCCGGGGGGTAGGTGTCGTTCGCGACGCCGCCGGAGACGTATGTCACTATTCCGCCTATGGCTCTCGCAGTCCTCCAGGGCTCGGCCCAGCCCTATCTCAGGGGAACTTTTTCCCCATGTTAGACGCTTCTATATATGTATAGTAATACTTCATATGTGTCGGTGTAGAGGGGGATCGAGTCATGCAAAAGCACAGCAATCTTGCCATTGTAACAGGCTCAATCCTGGCCTTCGCCGCATGGGAGCTCGTCGATCATATGGTGTTGATGGGCTTACCGGTCTTCACGGAGCACGCCATCTCGTTCCTCGCCGAAAGCGCCCTCGCAGTCGCCGCGATTTTCCTGGTCGCGCGGGCCCGGGAAGCTCAGCACGAGGCAGGTCAGCGAGTGGACCAGATGGTCGCGGTTGTCGCGGAGGCGCTCAGACCCAGGGCACCGTCCTGAGGGCGGAGAAGAACGCCAGGCGGATCCAGTCGGTCAGCCGCTACCTTGGGCAACTCGTGTCGTCGAAGGCCACCGGCAACTGCTGAGCGGCCGGTGAAGTGACCCCCTGAAAGGGCACACGCAGGCAGTTCTCCTGCCTGTGTGTGCCGCCATCTTCTCCCCATGCCCTACTTGGCCACGATGAAGCGCAGGTCGGCGATCGCGAAGCTCCCGTCCTGCTCTTGTGGGTTCAGCGCCAGCCAGAAGATCGTGTCCCAGTCGGGCTTCTCATCCCTGGAGTACTCGTGGTTGCCGCCGGTGAAATCCTCCCAGGTGAGCGTGACCTTCTTCCAGCCGGTCCAGTCCAGCTTCAGGTACGCGACCCAGTTCGGCCAGTCCTTCTCGCACAGCTCCACCGTCAATGGCATACCCGAGCCGTCCGCCCACAGCCAGAACTGCAGGCCCACGTTCTCCCGGCCCATGGTTGGGATGTTGCGCCCCACTGATGCCCGCTTCTTGTTCCTCGCCGCATAGTCGTGGGTGACGTCCAGCGCCTCACGGCCCTCCACCCTCGTCCACGCCACGTCCAGCGTGTCGCCGGACGGGCCGAACAGCCGCCAACCGGCGTTCGCGGTGAAGTCGTCGATCAAGGCCCCCGGCTTCGTCTGGTCCGCCTTGATGGGCGGTGGCGTGAACCCGGGGTCCCGGCGAATCAGCTTGAAGACCTGCCGCTTCGTCTCGCCCGTTGCCGCTGTGGCGGTCACCGTGAGCAGGTTCTCGCCCATCTCCAGGGGCGTGGCGCAGGTGAACTCGTTGCCCCTCACCGTCGCCGCGAGGTCATTGACCGTGACCGATGAGCCCTCGTCAACGACCCCCTTCACGGTGAAGCGCTCCCCATAGACCAGCCACTTCTCGCCCGGCGCAGTGATGGCAAGACGCGGCGGCGCATCGAAGTCCATCAACGCCTTCGCCAGCCCCAGCCTCGCATCACGCAGTTGCTCCGAATCCCGGGAGTACTTGTCGCGCTTGTCGATGACCTGGAGGCAGAACTGCGCCCCCAGGCCCGTCGGTGTGCTTGCCCCCATGAGGTCTTGCTGGAGCGCCCCGGACTTGTCGTCGAGCATCTTGAACAGCTCGTAATCCTCCAGCCCGTCGCGGATGTTCTCCATCCGGGTCGTCGCCAGCGGCCCGTTCTCACCCGGATAGTAGATGCATCCATCCCCGTTCACGTCGGTCCAGCTTTGGGGATTCCACTCGCAGCGCGGGCCCGGTGGGAAGGGCGGCTTGTTGCCCTTGCCGTTCCGCCAGTTGTTGGTCGCGTAGTACAGGAAGCCTTCGGCGCCCCACTGGTAGGTCATCCAGAAGATCAGCCGGGCCTCGATGTCGGGGTACTCGATGAACCAGTTGGGGTACGGGTGTTTCGGCCCGCAGCAGATGTACCACCAGACAGTGCGTCCAGCCTCGCGGATGGGCTTGTTGATCTTCGCGCTGTAGACCGACAGAAGCGGGCAGAAGATGTCGCAGTCCACGTCCAGGTCAAGCCAGTTCGCGGTCTGGCACGTCTTGAGGTCCGGGTAGCGCTCGTGGATCGCCCGGAACCAGCGCTCCTGCACGGGCTTGGTCTCCGCGCGGATTTCATCGATCCCATATACGTACACCCGGTCCATCGCGTCAAGCTCTCGCGCCAGCGCCACCTGTGGCTCGAGGGCCTCCAGGACCGCGTCGATCCGCGCCTGGGAGGGCATCTCCTTGCGCGGGCCCCCGTTGTGATCCGGCGGCGACAGCAAGCAGACGGAGCTCGCTCCCTGCTCGAGCAAGTAGCGGACCTCATCCAGCGGCCTGGGCTCGCGCAGGTAGATGAAGTCCGGGCTGATCCGGTACTTGAGGAAGAAGTCGTAGTGCATCTTGCGGAACTCAGGGCCCTGTTCGTGGTTGATGAACCACTCGGCCTTGTCGCCTACCCACGGGGCATCTTCCGGCCGCAGACCCACGGCGACCGCCGTCGGGAGACTGCTGCGCGTGGGCAGCGTGATCGGCCAGACGGTCACGGTCAGCGGAACCGGCAGCGCCGGGGCATTGTCGGCGAGAATCCGCACCGTCCCGGTGTACTTCCCGGGGGCCTGGTCATACGGGACATGCACCGTGAGCCACAGGGACTGGTGATCCCCGGTCGCGACGTCGCACTTCGCCGGCTCCAGCAGCGGGTCGGGGTACCAGCCCTCACCGTCTCCCTTGTAGCGGGTGGACTCCTTGCAGAACAGGTAGCCCACCTGCCGCCAGGACATCTCGGCGGCGGAAAGGGATGCGCCCTGAGCGGATTTCAGGTCGGAGAACTCAACCCGCACGCCTGCGAGGTCCTCGTCTCTGGGAGCCACGATGCACTGGACGCTCTCGTACTCCCCCCGTGCGCCCTGGATGGACAAGCCCTCGGCGGGGATATCCCGTTCGCCCCGGCCGTCGAGGAACACGTCATCAGTGGCGTAGGCGAAGGTGAGGTCATAGTCGGCGGCGTGAGCGGAGATGGCAATGGTGAGGAGGATCAGGAGGGCGAATGCTCGGGCGGTTCTCGGCATCGTTACAGCTCCCTGAGTGAGTTGTGAGGAATAGGGCGCGCGTCGACTGCGGCCTGTGCCGTGTCAATGAGTCTTATACAGGGATGTCGCCATGTGGCGCAAGGCTCTGCACTGGCCTTATGTGGAACCAGTGTGTGCATCGCCTCTCACACACCGCCGGCAGACCCGGCAGTGCGCTGTGCAAAGCCGCATGCCGTCCGGTGTTGTAGCCGCAGGTCTTCAGCCTGCGGGGGTGTTGCCGTTCGCCTTTGACGTTGCCTTCGCGGACCGCACATTTTCCTGGTGTTGCAGTTTGTCTTTGACGTTGCCTCCGCAAACCGCACATCTTGCCGGCGGGGTACGACAAGGCAACGGCCCGCAGGCTACAACGACGACGGCCTCCGAACGACCTGCCATTCTCCCCTTCCTCGCAGGAAGAGGCCGGGGGGTAGGTGGGCCGCTCACGGCCTGGGCACCCAACCCGCGTCAGTTAAGACCTCGCAGGGATCCTCCCACTCCTTCAGTTCCCCTGTCTTGCCATCGACCGTGACCAAGCACTCCCGATCACGCGTAGGCGACGTCGACAGCTTCAACAACAGCCGGTCACCGTCCCAACCCCGGCACCAGATCAGAAGAACCTCACTACGGAAGAGGACGGTCTTACGGGCCTCCCAGTCACCCCAGGGCCAGAGAATGAGGCCGTCGCGAATGCGCGCGACGGCGGTCCCCGTCGGCCCGATGCTGAGAAGTCGAGCCGGCTGCGCCGAATTCACCGCGAGCGTAGCCTTCCCCGTGCCGAGGGCCAGACTCCACAGCTTCATCCCGGACTCCCCAGCCAGTGTCGACAGGGCCTGCCAGTCCTGCGGTCCCGAGTAGACCTGATACACCACCACTGGTTCCGGACCGGGTGCCCAGGCGACCCTCGCATCGAGGTCAGGCTTCGCGAGGTCAATCAGCAGCAACGGCTCAGACTTTCCGTCGAGACTGCAGTAGTACCACTCCTCTTTCCCATCCGACAGCACACGCACGAGAGCACCGTCTCCGCTCGGCGAGTAGGTGGCCCCAGCCACGTACCAGTTGTTGCTGGGGAAGACTTCCTTAGCCTCGCCGGTGATCACGTTCATCTCCAGTAGTGTCGAATCCACCGGGCCCGTGAAAGAACGTAACGTGAACAGAACCCTGGGGGCGGATGGATGGACCGACCGCAGGCTCAACCACGGATCCGCCACAACGGGAACGGCAAGCACTTCACGCGGCGTGCCGCCGGATAGGGGCATCGCCAGGAGGACGGAGTGCTCGGAGTTCCACCAGAGCAGTTCGCGCGAAGCCGGACAGTAGATGGGTTCCATGACGTTAGTTTGGTCCATCTCCCGCCGCCATACAAGTCCCCACTCACCCGTGCGTGTGTCCAGGCCCCAGAGCTCGTCGCAGGGGGTGGTGTCTCTGTACGGGAGGCGGAACGGGAGTCCGAGCCCCACGGGGCTCCATTCCAGCGAGGCTTCCATCCCAAAGCACCACACGGCGATATCAAACGAGGCCGGAGCAGACCTGGCGTTCTTCCAGGCCCATCCGCCGATGATGCAGGCAACAACCACAGCGGTCCACAATGAGACGCGCTTCCATGTTCGCATCA
>JALGSS010000493.1 GCA_029821745.1 Candidatus Zipacnadia bacterium | reverse complement strand
TGGCTGCCCCCCATGGGGGGCAGGGGCCGGGGCACAGCAACGGCCAACGGCTCCTTCCCAACGGCACCCCTGCCGATTACCCCCGACTGTAACCCATGTATGATACTAGCTCACCCTTTCACGTTCGTTTTGTTGACAGGCTGTGACTCCGGGCGTATGATACGCGTCTTACATTACCAGCGTGTTGGGACACATAGGTCGTGCTGAGGAAGTCTAATCATGGGCACGGGGTGCCTGGTCGTGTGCGACGGGCCCCGTGCAAGGCGTCTGACAGGCCCTGCGGGGCCCATGTAGCGCGTCGGTCACGACGTAGCGCGTCGGTCACGACGCGCTGTGACACCCCATGGCCATGCGTCACTGGTTTCTCAACACAATCCATGCGTGACCCCTACAGCGTCCTGGCTTTGGCCGGGACGTTTGGTTTGTGCCGGGAGGCGAACGGGCTTGAAGATCGGTATCATCGGCCCGATGAGTTCGGGAAAGACAACCGTATTCCAGAGCGTGACCGGCCTGATGGCTGAACACGCGACGGGCAAAGACGCCACTCTCGGCGTCGTGCGCGTGCCTGATGAGCGCCTCGATGTTCTCACCGAGATGTACCAGCCGAAGAAGACCACGCCGGCTGAAATCACCTTCGCCGACCTCGGGGGCGCGGCGCTGAACGCGGACAAGCTGTCCGCCCTCACGGGCGCCCTCGCGGATGCCGACGCTCTCGCCGTGATCGCCGGTGGGTTCCTCGGGGGCGACCCGGCGTCGGAGCTTGAGAGCTTCCTGCTGGATCTGACCTTCGCCGACCTGTCGGTGGTCGAGGCCCGCCTGGAGCGCATTGCGAAGGAGATCCACCGCGGCCACAAGGAAGCCCAGGCCGAACAGCCGCTCATGGAGCGGCTGCAGGCGGCGCTTGGCGAGGGACAGCGAATCGCGCATCTTGAGCTGAACACCGAGGAGCGCAAGGCGCTGCGCGGGTACCAGTTCATCACCAGGAAGCCGACGCTCATCGTGGCGAACGTGGCCGAAGCCGACCTGGGCAACGGTGTCGCCGCGAGCGTGGCCAGGGCCGCAGAGACCCACGGGCTCCGGAGCCTCGAGATGTGCGCGCCGCTGGAGCTCGAGATCGCCCAATTGCCGCCGGACGACCGGGACCTATTCCTCGCTGACTACGGCATGACAGCGACGGCTCGCGACCGGTTCGTCCGCGCCGCCTACGGGGCCGCCGACCTGATCAGCTTCTTCACCGTCGGGCCTGACGAGGTGCGCGCGTGGAGCATCCCCCGCGGGACCCTCGCTCCCAGCGCCGCGGGCAAGATCCACAGTGACATTGAGCAGGGGTTCATCCGCGCCGAGGTCGTCGCTTACGACGATCTGACAGGGGCCGGATCTCTGGCCGAATGCCGCAGCCGCGGAACCGTCCGCCTGGAGGGCAAGACATACGAGGTGCGAGACGGCGATGTCATCGACTTCCGGTTCAGTATCTAGTCTCCGAGCCCCACAGACTCTCATGGCTGGTCGGATGCACTTGAAGAAAACTTGCGCTTTTGTTAGTATAACGATGATGTCTTGAGAAGAGCGACGATGATGTGGTCGTTGGCCGACGCGGGTGCGCCTGCACTCACTACGGCGTCACGGTCTGTGCACCTCCAGCAATCGGGTTGATCGATCCTCACCGTGGCAGCGGCGGCGCCAAGGCCAAACAAGCGTCTCGCGATGACGTCCCCTTCCGGGCGTGAGCCATGCCGAACTCGCAGCCGGACCCCCAGGCGGGGTCCCCAAATCCGCAAGCAATCCTGCAAGCGACGATCTTGGCCGCCGAGCGGCTGCTCGTCTGCGCCGACTGGCGTAGCGTCGCTGAGACTATGCTTGCGGCGGTGGGCCGGGCCTCTCACGCCGACCGCGCAGTCCTCTCCGAAGTATGCCGTGATGACGATGGCGTTCCCCGCGCAAGCCTCATCGGGCAGTGGACTGCCGATGATCGCCGCCTTCCCGTCGACGCCGACACACTTCTGCGAATACCCTTTGCCGACCATGCGCCCGTCTGCACGGAAGCGCTAAGCCGCGGGCAAGTTATTTACGGGCCCGCCGCGGACCTCAGTGAGGCCGAACGCACAGCGCTCGGGATGCCGGATGCTCTCACGGTGGTCGCAGTGCCGGTGATGGCCGAGGGCTCCTGGCGTGTCCTCCTCTGCCTGGGGCGTTGCAGAGAAGCGAGCGAGTGGACGGACGGGGAGTTAGACGCGCTGCGGCAACTGGGCCGGGTTCTTGGGGCTGCCGTTGGCCCTCGCGAGACACTGCCGGCCCTCAAGAGCGATGAGCGCGACGCCGGCGAAACGCTTGACCAACTCCCCGATATGGTCTGCGAGTTGGACGCCGATCTTCGCGTGCGTTACGCCAACCGGGCGGCATCCGACGCGCTGGGATGCCCGCCAGGCACGGGCCTGGACGCCTTGCTCAACGGCGCGGAGCCGGCGGATGTGAGTGCACGGCTGGCCGATAGTGCGGCGACGGGCGCAGTCATGAGTGGCGTCTACACCTTCCAGCGGGCGGACGGCACTGAATTGCCCGGTGAAGTCCACGCCGTCGCAACCCGCAACGCCGCCGGAGCGCACACCGGATATGTGCTGGTGATCAGGGGCGTCGAGCACCGACCCCAGGTGGATGAGGCTGGACGCCAGGCGGCCATCGGCCATCTGGCCTCGGGGATCGCCCACGAGTTTAACAACATCCTCGCCATCATCAACGGTCGTGCAGAATTCGCCTCGCTGGTGCGCACCGAAGAAGAGTACAAAGCGCTCGTGGACACCGCTCTGGCCTCCACGCGGCGGGCAGCCGACATCACCAGGAAGCTGATGACCTTTGCCCGGCGTCGGGAGCCGGATCTCAAGCCGATGCGTGTCGAGACTGCGGTGAACGAGGCCGCGGCGATGGCTGAGTGGGCAATGCGTGAAGCCGGGATCGACTGCGCGCGCGAGTATGGCGCCGGCGACCACTTCGTCCTCGGGGACCGCATGCAGCTCCAAGAGGCGCTCCTGCACCTGATACTCAACGCATGCCAGGCGATGCCTGACGGCGGCACACTGACCCTCCAGACGCGGCATGCTCCGGGCAATGGCAGACCGGGCGAGGTCATTGTCTCGGTGTCTGACACAGGCAGTGGCATCGACGCTGAGAACCTGCCCCATATCTTCGAGCCGTTCTTCACCACCCGGCGTGTTGTGGGGGAGAAGAAGGTCGCCGGCAAGGGCCTGGGGCTGTCGGTTACCCAGGGGATCATCCTGGGCCACGAGGGGTCGATCACCGTCGCCAGCAGCCCCGCTGAGGGGACGCGGTTCGACGTGTTCTTGCCGGAACACGAGGGACCGGTGGATGACGATGTGCTGCTCGAAGCGACTGCCGACCACGATGCTACGAGCGCCCCGCATCGCGTGCTGGTAGCCGAGGATGACCACGGCTTGCGGGAAGCGATACTGTCGGCCTTCGCCACCGACGGCTACGACGTCGTGTCGGCTCAACACGCTTACGGTGCGCTCGAAGCCCTCAACACGACCCGAGTCGATCTCGTCGTGACCAATCTGCTACTCCCGGGCGGCGCGGCCAGGCAGATACTTGACGCAGCGCTGACCCTCCCCAGTCACCCCGGCGTGATCCTGATCGCCAACGAGGGCGAGGAGACGATGGCCGGGGAGCTACTGGGGCGTGGTGCGCGAGCATGCTTCGTGAAGCCCGTCGATCTGTCGTCCCTGGTGGCAACCGGACACGCCCACGTGGCCGACCGCGACACACAGCCCTTCTGACCGCCCCATCGTCTCCCTCTGACGACCCCGAACACTCCCTTGCCGACGCTTGACGTGCCTGCCCGGACTCCATGCAACGTCATGGCCCGCTGGGTGCGCACATCGGAGGATGTCGGCGCGCACCGGCGAATACTACGACACATAACGCTCCGGCGCGGATCCATCGGCCGGAGGAAGCCCGTCCGATCCGGGAGGCCGCCCATGACCCGGGCTCTTTTGCTGTGCGCGCTCTTAATGCCCGGCGCGCTACTTGCCGAAATCGTCCATAGAGACATCGGTCTTGTACAGACGGCCGACGCGCTGACTTTCTCCAACGCGGTCGTCGGACTCTCCCTCGATGCCCACACTGGTGCGTGGCGCCGGCTTCTTGATGTCGCGTCGGGGCGCGTGTTGATGGCCGCTCCCGGTGATG
>JALGSS010000492.1 GCA_029821745.1 Candidatus Zipacnadia bacterium | reverse complement strand
GACGAGTTCGAGGAGAACGCGCCGACTGCAAGAGACCCCTGGCTGCCTCCAGAAGGAGCTCCCCTGGAGTTGACCGCCTCTGTGGTGTTGTTGGCAGACGCGGACGATGTGACCGATGCCGTGCGCTATTGGGCAACGACCCGGGCATTGCCCGAGCCGAAGGCGCCCCGTTCGCTTGCCGAGGAGCTCGCCCTGTCCGCAATCGGGCACATGGAGACGGGCTGGAGCGAGGAAGATAAAGGCTGGATCACCGCCATCGGCTGGGAGCATGGCTTCCGCCCGGACATCGCGGACCAGCTCCTGCAGGGCGCGCTGCTGGTCGAGGACGAGGCACTGGCGAGGAGGATGCGCGCCCAGGCTGAGGCGGCCATCGAGCAACACGGCGTCCGAGGCTTGGAGCTCGGCTTCCGGCGCGGGGATGCGGTGGCGGCTCTTGAGGGCTTGCGCACGAGCGCCCGGAACGCCATCGCGAGCCAACACCCCGGGGGCTACTGGAACTTCAGCCAGGTCTACAGCATGGAGGGCAATCGCGCCACTCTGGCAGAGCCCGACGACGTGGAGATCGGCACTTGCCTGAATCGCCTCCATCCCATT
This sequence comes from Candidatus Zipacnadia bacterium, assembly GCA_029821745.1. Classification (GTDB taxonomy): domain Bacteria; phylum Armatimonadota; class Zipacnadia; order Zipacnadales; family JABUFB01; genus JALGSS01. The sequence goes on along the minus strand of JALGSS010000492.1, from coordinate 4,268 downwards.
CTGCGATACGCACTGGTCAGCGGCGACCCGGTGTCCCTGGAATCCGGGCTGCGAGGGCTGCGTTACATCGAGAGGTTCGTTCGCCCGGCGGGATCGGAGAGCTGGGAGGTGCCGCTGGTCAACCCGAACCTGCGGGCGGCGGCGCTGGCGTGCGAATGCTACTTGCACGCCTACCGGCTCACCGGGGAGCAGCATTACCTGGAGCGCGCGCGGTACTGGGCCTGGACCGGGGTCCCCTTCATCTACCTGTGGGAAGCGCCTGACAGGCCGGTGATGCCGGGGGCGAGCATATCGGTCTTCGGCACTACATTCTACACGCACCCGTGGTTCGGGGCGGCGGTCCAGTGGGTCGGGCTCGTCTACGCGTCGTCACTCCAGTACCTCGCCGACTATGACGCCTCCTTCCCGTGGAGGGATGTCGCGGAACTGATCGCCGTATCGGCGATGAAGCAGCAGGAGACGCCTGAGGACGAAGGCGGCCACGCGGGGTACTACCCCGACGCGTACGACGTTGTCCGGGGGCGCGAGTATTATGACTGGGACCTTGCGCCGACGGGCATCATTGCCAACGTCATCGGCCTGATGGGACGGGAACCGTGGCTGACGACGAAGATTGTCCCGGGCTGCACTCCGCCTGTGCACATCAACACCATCGCCACGCCGACGGGCGCAAACTATGACGCCGACGGAGAGACGCTGTCGGTTGATCTGCGCTACTACGCGGCAGAGACATCGCAAGTCGTGATCTGTGGCGTCTCCGTCCCCGATGCAGTGCTCTGGGATGGTAACGCGCTGGCCCAGGTAGCGGATGTCGCCACTGTCGACGAGGGCTGGGCGTACGTGACGTTGGAGCGCCTGTTAGTCTGCAAACTGCCGTGGACCGAGGAGACGGGCACGCTCGAACTTCGCGGCGTTTCACCAGTGCCATTCCGGGAAGTGCTTCCGCCGGATCGCCTCTTGAACGGCGGTTTCGAGAAAGGCCTCCGGGGCTGGCGCTGCGACCCGACAGCCACCGCATCGGAAGGCCGGGCGCATTCCGGACAGTGGGCGCTGGCGATGAACGCACCGGACCCGGCGAAGGAGTCGCAGGCGACGAGTTCCCCGATGCTGGTCACTGCGGGGACCAGCTACCGGCTGTCCGCGTACGTCTGGCAGCAGGAGGGTGACGGCGACTACAAGGTGACGGTGGACTGGCAGGATGGGGCCGGAAGGCACATCAGGTACGACAACGACTGGGCCGGGAACGATCGCCCCCGCGAGTACACACTGCACGATGGTACCTTCACAGCCCCCGAGGGCGCTGCGCAGGCCGCAATCATCCTTGGAGCCCGCGGGGCGCACTGCCTCATGGATGACGTCGAGCTGGTGCGCGTCACGGAGCCTTGAGCCAGCCACGGCCTTCTGCGAGCCGGGCCCCGGAATGCAGCGAGTCCCATCAGGTCGGAGGAGACTCTCAGCGCAGGGCGAAATGCTCCCGCCTCGCACGGTGATATGTCGATGCAGGGCCCTCGTCCTGCCGGAGGACGGAACTGACTGAGCGACCGCAAGCCCAACCGGATGGCGACGACCCCCGGGAGAAGCATTTCTGGTACAACCTGACCTGTGCGCAGTGCGTCGAGGGATGCTGGGGCTTCGGGGTGGCGATGGTCGCTCCCGGAACGATCCTGGCCGTCTACCTGAAGCACCTGGGCGCCGGAGAGTTCGTCATTGCGCTCGTGCCGACGGTCCAGATGGTGAGTTTCGGGCTTACTCAATTGCCCGCCACCGCCTGGACGCGGCGATTGCGACGGAAAGTCGCCGCCTCTTCGGTGCTGTTCGGCCTGGCGTGTCTCTGGTGGCTCCTCACCGGTGTGGTCGGGCGATCTCTGGCGGTATCGCGGCCCGCGCTGATGGTCGCAGTCGTCCTCGGCTTCAACGCCTGTGCGCAGTTCATCATGGGAGCCGCTTCCCCATTGTGGTCCGACGTGACCGCGCGCCTGTACCCAGATCGACGTCGCGGACTTGCGTCGGGCATATTGTGGACTGTGCTGGGGGCCTTCGGCATCCTCGGAGCGCTGTACGCCCGCCATGTGCTGGCGACCGTCGATGCGCCGCACAGCTTCAACCACCTGTTCATCGTGGGTGGACTTGTGGCGGGACTCGGCTGTCAGTTCCTCTGGCTGGCAAAGGAGTACAGCCCGCCGGCTGCGGCGGATGCTGAGCACCCGCGCGGGTACGTGGCGCTAATCCGCGAGCGCTGGCGGGGAAACCGACGACTGCGGAGACTCGTGGCGGCCCGCTGGCTGCATGACGCCGGGGCACCCGTGGGCATCTTCTTCGCCGTCCACGCCATCGAGCGCTTCGGCTTGCCCGACTCGGCCGCGGGGACCTTCACCGTAATGATCAGCGGAGCCGGCATGATCGGCGGCCTCATGCTCGGGCTGCTCGGAGACCGCCGGGGCTATCGGCGCGTGGTTGGCTACGGGATGATTCTGCTCGTGGCCGCAACAGTGTCCGCGTTGCTCCTGAAGTCGCCCGCGGCTTACTTGCTCGTGTTCCTGTTGCAGGGCATGGCGCAGACGGGGCTGTTCATGGGCACGATGAATCTGCTCATTGAGTCGACCGAAGACCGGGCCGACTGTGCCACGCCGATGGCGTTGTTCAGCACGCTCATGCTGCCCGTCTGGCTGGGCGCGCCGATCATGATGGGGATGCTTGCGGAGCGGCTGTCAGTTCCCCACGCTTTTGTGGTCGGCGCGGTGTTTCAGCTCGCCGGGCTGATCGCGCTGGTGTGCCTGGTCGATGATCCGCGAAGGCCGGGGCGGCGCATTGTGACTTGGCCTGCCCCCCGGACAAGATCGGTGCCGCGCATACTGTGGTGATCGCGTCCGCAACGGTGATGAGTCGTCACGATGGTCGCGGTGGATAGTGCGACGCGGGGACCTGGGAATTCGATGTGCATGTCCAGACTACATCGGGAGGCAAGGGTTGATGATCTTCGAGAATGTGGAACTGCAGAATGTAGCAGAGGTCAAGGACGGGCCCACGGGCGGCGTGTGCTTCCAGCGCGTTCCGGACTCGGTGCGCCGGCATCTGAATGAGGGAGCACAGAGCCGCGTCCTCGCGCCTGCATGCGGGGAGATACGCTTCGTGAGCGACGGCCCGACGGCGCGGGTGACTTTGTCGGCGGTCGAGGGCGCACTGAAGGTGGTGCCCTTCTTCGGGCAATTCCGGCACGGCGAACCGATGGTGGTGGGCCCTGAGCCGAAGACCATCGAGCTCACGATGCCCGAGAACTTTCTCAACTGGCTCCCGGAATTGGAGGCGCGGGACTCGGCCTTCTCGCCCCGCGTCTGCCGGCTGATGCTCTGGGGCTCTCAGCCTTGCTTCCACGGCGTTGAGGGCGATGGCGTCCGGCCTCCGGTGGCGCGCAGGCTCGGAGCGGACCTGCTCAACTTCGGGATGGGCGGCGCCTGCCAGTGTGAGCCGGAGTTCGCCGACTGGGTGGCCTCGCGCGACGATTGGCACATTGCCACCCTCGCCCTGTCCGTGAACATGATGGGCTTCACTCACGACGAGTTCCGCAAGCGCGTCACATACACGGTCAACGCCGTTGCCGGCTCGAATCACGATCGCCCTGTGGCCTGCATCACGTTGTATCCCTACTTCGGCGACCGGGAGTTCCTCGGCGACGGGGACGAGGCGAAGGCCGACGACTTCCGGGAGATCCTGCGCGAGGTCGTCGCAGCCTGCCCGCACCCGAACGTGACGCTGCTTGAGGGGCGCGAGATGCTCACGGACTTCGCCGGGCTGACGACAGACCTGATCCACCCCGCGGATGACGGGATGATCCAGATGGGCGAGAACATCGCCCGGCGGCTCCTGCCGCTTCTTGCCAGGATCCCCCGGGAGAGCTGAATCGAGGGTAACAGGGGAAGGGACGAGCCGGGACAAGCTGTGTTTGCCCCGGCTCTCAAGTGTCTGGTACAGGTCGCCCAGCAATAGGGCTGTGTTGGAGAACGCCAATCATGGGCACGGGGTGTCACGGTGTGTGTGACGGGGCCCCGTTCAGGGCATCTCAGGGCCCCACGGCTATCTTCCTTTCTTCAACACAACCTCAGGCGGTGTCCGGCAGGTAAGCGCCCATCGCCTTGAGACGCCCCCGAAGCTCGGCTACATCCACGCCACGAGTCGTACCCTCACCCTCAATCGCAAGCGCGGCAGCGACGCCGGCCGCCTGGCCTGTGATATAGCAACCGGGCATCACGCGGCACGAGCCTTGCATGTAG
>JALGSS010000491.1 GCA_029821745.1 Candidatus Zipacnadia bacterium | reverse complement strand
AGAATCCATGCGCATATAGAAGCGGCTGAAGCCGTCGCGGTCGACGGCCTGTCCGGCCTGCTCGCAGAGAGCCAGGTAGGGCTCGACGACGCCTACGTACTGAGTGTTGACGCCGGCGATGATCCCCGCGTCCCGGGCGGCCTGGACCATCGCCTCCGCCTCAGCGATCACCTGCGCCACCGGCTTCTCGGTGTCCCAGGCGAGAGGCTTCTCGCACAGAATATGGCAGCCGTGGTCGGCCGCGGCGAGGAAATGGTCGTGGTGCAGGTCGGCGGGGCGAGGCCACGACAACAAGGTCCAGGTCGGCCTCGTCCAACATCCTCTCAGCGCCGACATAGCCCGAACCCGCGAACCCGAACTGGTCCGCCAAGTTGGCTGCTGTAGCCTCAACGGTCTCGGCGCTCGTGCCCGCGAAGACCACATCGCAACCCAGTAAGGTCAGCCACTTCGCGTGGTGCTTGCCAATCCCCGATGCCCCAATGACGCCTGCGCGAATTGTGTCGGCCATGGTTACTCGCTCTCCATTCTGGCACTATCACTGCTCGGCGTTGCTCTCCGCCTCTTCCTCCGGGTCTTTGGGGCCGGAGATGATGAACTCAACGTCACGCTCGCGGCCCTTTGCATCGATCTGGATGCTGAAGGGGCGCTTCTCCCCCGGCTTGAGCTTCTTCACGACGGCGTCGCCGGAGTTGTATGGGTCATCGCCGGGTCCCTGAAGCACGGCGGTGATCGTGGCCTCAGGCACGGTCCGCTTCCCGGTGTTCGTGACCTCGGCCATGATCCGCGCCACCCGCTGGGCATCGTCTACATTCAGGCGGTAGCGCATGATCACGAGTTCCGAGACATCGACGTCCCCGTTCTTGCGCCTGCAGCCGACGGACAGGACGAGAGTAGTCAGGGCGAGCAGCCACAGCAGGCGCCGGGCGAGCATGGCCACAGGTTGTGTTGAGCAAGGGCGCTGATGGGCACGGGGTGCCGCGTCGTGTGCGGCCGGGCCCCGTGCAAGGCATCTCACAGGTCCCGTGGGGCCCCGTCCCACACGACGGGACACCCCACGGCCATGGGTTATTCGCCCCGTGGGGCCCCGTCCCACACGACGGGACACCCCACGGCCATGGGTTATTCGCCCCGTGGTGGGGCCCCGTCCCACACGACGCGACACCCCACGGCCATGGGTCATTCGTTTGCCGACACAACCCATATTGCGGCGTGCCGACGACGCCGCGTAGGCGCTGTCGCTCCTAGCCGTCATCGTCGTTGTTCCCATTCTTCTTCTTGGTGCCGTTTCCGTCGGCGGCGTCCGCGTAGTCGTTCAGAGCGTCTTGCACTTTCCGGTTGACCGAGTCAGGCGTGAAGGTGCCGTCCTTGCGCAGCTTGCCGGCCTTCACTCCGGTGAGCAACTCGATGCCCTGGTCCACCGTCGATACCGCGTAGATATTGAACCGGCCCTTCTCGACGGCCGCGATGACCTCACGGGACAGAGCCAGATTCGGGACATTGGCCTTCGGGATCATCACGCCCTGGGTGCCCGTCAGCCCGCGGCTCTCGCAGGCCTTGAAGAAACCCTCGATCTTCTCATTCGCGCCGCCGATGGCCTGGATCTGCCCCGCCTGGTTGACGGAACCGGTGACCGCGATGCTCTGCTTGATCGGCAGGTCCGACAGGCTGGACAGCAGGGCGTAAAGCTCAGTGGACGAGGCGCTGTCGCCGTCGATCGTCTGGTAGCTCTGCTCGAAGGTGACCGTGGCCGACACGGACAACGGCCGCTTCTGGCCATACCGGTCGCCGAGGAACGCGGACAGAATCAGGACGCCCTTGTCGTGGATGCGCCCGGTGAGCTTCGCCTCGCGGTCGATCTGCGTCACGCCGCTTTTCCCCGCATACGTGCGAGCGGTGATACGGCCCGGGCGACCGAACCAGTAATCGCCGAGAGGCACCACGGACAGCCCGTTGACTTGCCCGATCGCCTCGCCATCGAGGTCGAGGAGGATGAAGTCGCGGTCCACCATCTCCAGCAGACGCTCTTCGATGCGGTTCGAGCGTTGCGTATGCTCCTCGATGGCCTTGTGCACGTCCTGCTCTGTGACCACCTTGTTGCCGTTCGGGCCCGACCAGTAGGCGGCCTGGCGCACGAGATCGGCCACGTCCATGAACTCCGTGGACAGCTTGGTCTGGTCGTCGGCCAGGCGAGTCGCCTGCTCAATGACCAGCGCCGCCGCTCCCGCGCTGAAGTGAGGCAGATTCTCCTTGTCACACAGGGTGCCGATGAAGCGCGCGTATTGCTTCACCTTGGCAGCCGTGCGCTTCGTGGCAGTGTCGAAGTCGGCCTTCACCTTGAACAGCTTGCGGAAGTCGTCATCGTGGGAGTACAGCAGGTAGTAGACCATGGGCGTGCCCACGAGGACGACTTTCAGCGACAGCGGGACGGCCTCTGGCTCAAGGGTCACCGTGGCCATGAACCGGAGTTGGTCCGCGAGGCTCTCGATGTGTATCTCCCGGTTCTTGAGCGCGCGCTTGAGGGCCTCCCACGCGTAGGGCCGGCGCAGGAGCCCCTCGGCTTCGAGGATCAGATAGCCGCCGTTCGCGCGGTGCAGGGCCCCCGGCCGGATCATTGTGAAGTCGGTGACGAGGGCCCCCATCTGTGTCTGGTGCTCGACCTTCCCCGTGAGATTATCGATGGTGGGATTGGGCTCGTAGACAACGGGTGCGCCCTGCTGGGGTTCGCAGGCCAGGAGGACGTTCACGCGGTAGAGATCGTAGCGGCTCGCGGTGCGCTGGCCGGCGAGGAAGGCGGGCAGCTCGGGGCCTTCTTCATCCTGCTCGCGCACAGCATCGACGTTCGCGACTATGTCCTCCTCGATCCTAGACAGGTGTTCCGTGACGCGCTCGTACTCGGCGTGCTTGGCCTGCAGATCTTCGAAGAGATGCCCGACAGCGAAGCGCGCCTCCTGCTGGTCCAGCTTCTTGACCTCGGCGCGCGCCTTCTTCTCCTCCCGGTGGTGCCGGCGGAGGATTTCGTTCAGCTTCTCCTGCATTTCGCTGCGGCGATCGTCGAGGGTCTTGCGCTCGTCGCTGGGGAGCTCACCGTAGTCCTGCGGACTCATGACCTCCCCGTCTTTGGCAGGGGCGACAACGATTCCCGCCGGTCCGCGGCCCACGACCATGCCTGCTTCCTTCGCCTCGGCCTCGAAGGCCCCCAGCTCGGCCTGCCGGGTCTCCCGGAATTCGCGGACGAGTTCGTCCTTGCGCTCCACGTAGTCCTCGCTCTCGAAGGCCTGGCCGATCTCGCGACGCACGTCCTCGACGAGTTCCTCCAGGTCATCGCGCAATGTGCAGGACTTGCCGGCGGGGAGCAGAATGGCTCGGGGCTCGTTGGGGTTGTCGAAGTTGTACACATAGCAGATATCCGACGGCGGCGGTTCAGCGGCGGAGACCTGATTGAGCATGTCGCGGACCATGGATGTTCGCCCGGTGCCGACGGGCCCCATCACGAAGACATTGTAGCCGTCGCTGGGGATCTTTACCCCGAAGTCCAGGGCGCTCACCGCGCGCTCCTGGCCGATCGGTGACGCCAAGGGCTTGAGTTCAGCAGTGGTCTCAAACCCCAGCTTCGCCGGGTCGCAGGTCCAGCGCAGCTTGTCGGGCTTGAGGCGGAATCGGTCACTCAAAAGGAGTCACTCCTGTCTTCCCAACGCAGCGCGCCGGGAAGGATTGCCGTTGAGTCCGGAGGAACCAGAGAGCAGGGCCGCGAGCGCGACGGTGCACGCCGGATTGCGGCGCCCGGCCAAGGTCCCGTTGCCGGGATAGGTGGACTGCAGGTTCCCTGGAGGCGACCAAGATGGTACAAGCCACCCAAACGGTACTTCCCCGCTGGCGCGGCTTTAACCTGCTGGACATGTTCACAATGAGAAGCGACGGGAACTTTCAGGAGGATGACCTGCGCTGGATGTCCGACTGGGGGTTCGACTTCGCGCGCTTGCCGATGTGCTACCTCCTGTGGATTGAGGGCGACGACCCGTACAAGATCCATGAGCCGATGCTGGAGAACATCGACCGGGTCATCGGCTGGGGCGACAGATACGGCATCCACGTGTCGCTGAACTTCCACCGGGCGCCGGGGTACTCGGTGAATCGCGAGAGACAGGAGCCCTTCAATCTGTGGAAAGACCAGGAGGCCCTGGACGCCTTCTGTTTTCACTGGGAGCTGCTTGCCAAGCGCTACAAGGGCATCCCGTCGGAGAAGCTGAGCTTCGATCTGGTGAACGAGCCCCGGGATCCGGGTGATCCCGATTTCATGACCCGGGACGACCATGAGCGCGTGGTGCGCACCGCGGTGGCGGCGATCCGCAGTGTTGACCCAGACCGCCTGATCGTGGCCGATGGTCTCTCCTGGGGCAATGACCCGTGCCCGGAACTCGCGGACCTGGGCGGTCTCTCCTGGGGCAATGACCCGTGCCCGGAACTCGCGGACCTGGGCATCGCCCAAAGCTGCAGGGCCTACGTGCCCGCGGGCATCAGCCACTACATGGCCTCCTGGGTAGATTCAGGCGGCTGGATGCAGCCGCGGTACCCGGGGATGTCGGGCAATGGCGAAGAGTGGAACCGGGAGAAGCTCGAAGCCCACTACAAGCAATGGACCGACCTGGCGCAGATGGGGGTCGGCGTCCACTGTGGTGAGGGTGGGGCCTTCAGCAAGACGCCGCATGATGTCTTCCTGCGATGGTTCCGGGACGTACTGGAGATTCTCACCGGGGCGAATATCGGTTACTCTCTGTGGAACCTGCGTGGGAGCTTCGGTGTCCTTGATTCGGAGCGGGAGGACGTCGACTACGAGGACTGGCACGGGCACCAACTAGACCGCAAGTTGCTGGATTTGCTGAGGGAGTTCTAGTCGCAACGAACACGCAAGACGGGCCACGCGGAGCTACCGATGCGCGTTCCCTTCGGTTCTGCTAACCAGCGGGCAAGCATTGCGCTTCACACTTGAGGGAGGGGGAACAAGAATGAAGCCGGAGGATGTCTCAGCGATCCTTGCAGGTGCTACAGTCGTGGCGACGTTGGTCGCGATCGCCAGCGCTGTTCTTGCCGCGAAGCAGGCACGATCAGCGAAGGAGCAGGTGGATGTCGCCAAAGAGCAGGTGACTGAGGCGAAGCTGCAGACAAAGGCTGCCGAACGACAGGTTGACGCGGCGACGCGGACCTACCAAATCGCGGCTTTCGTGGAAATGGGCAGACAGATGAGCGAGTGGGCCAAGAACATGGAGGTGCGGGATCCACTGCCACCCGAGCCCGGCAAGACGCCCGATGCAGACATCCTGACAGGGTTCTGCAACTTCCTGGAGGGCGTCGCTCTCCTGATCAAGTTCGGCGTTGTGCCGCGACAATGGGTGACCGATGCGTGGGGCACCTGGATCGCGAGGGGCTGGACCAAGTGTGAGGGGCTGCTCGCCAACATACGCGGGAGACAAGGCACATGCTTTGAGAGAGCAGAGAGCCTGGCGGAAAAGTGTATTGCCACGCAGGCGAGCACTACGAGAGTACCGCAACATGACGCAGAAAGGAACCACCAGACTTGAGAATCGCACTGATCGCATTGAGCTTGATTGCCGTCACCGTTGCCTGGGCGCAGCCGGGCATCCAGGACATTGAGTGGGATGTCATCTACACGGCGGACAAGATGCCGAAGGAGGCCGGTTGGGGCAAGGACCTCGGCCCGAGCAATACCGCCGAACTGGTTGACGACGCTTTGCACCTGATCGACGCGGCTTCGGCGACCGGGGAGCGCAACTGCTACTCCAACCGATTTCCCGCGCGGCCGGACCGGGGCGCGATCCTGCAGGCGACGATCAAGGTCGTCTCGAACGACGGCCCGGCAGGCATTTGTCTGATGGGTGCCGACGGAACCCACGAGGACGGCCTGACCCTGTACCCGGACTACATCGAGTTGAGTGGCGCCGGGCTGCGCTATGACATGGATACCACCGACGATTTCCACACGTACTGCATGCGCATGGCCGGGACCGCGATTGAGGTCTGGGTGGATGATGAACTGGTGATGGACGGGTGGGGCAAGTTCGCCAAAGAGGCGTACCACGGTCGTCGCACGGTGGTGTTTGGGTCAATCTCCAGCGCCGCGAAGAGCGAGTCATACTGGAAGGATGTGCGTTACGTGACTTTCACCATCCCGGCCACCCCTCTGGAGGGCGCGGAGAATGTAATCATCTACCGCAAGGAGGGCATCTACGCGTGCTTCCCGAGCTTGATGCAGGCTGAGGATGGCCGGCTTTTCACAGGCTTCGGTACGCGGGTGAATCGCTCGCACATCGACGGCACAGGCGGCTCCGCGCGGGCAGTGTCCAGTGATGGTGGGTACACGTGGGAGGTCACGGATGAAGTAGCCGACAACCCGCGCTACAAGCGGGCCGACGGTACGGTCTTCATCCCTCAGGCACAGGGCTGGATCTA
>JALGSS010000490.1 GCA_029821745.1 Candidatus Zipacnadia bacterium | reverse complement strand
GTCGTCGGCGAGTATGAGGGCATCCAAGCCGACTTCGCCCTCCTGGCGGGCAGCCACATGTTCGCCCACAATCTCACCCTCGCCTCGGCGGGCGATCAACGCATTCTCGCCTCGGACAAGCCGGTGGACGTGAGCTGGGACTTCGAGACCGGCACCGGCACAATAGTCGCTGTCGAAGACACAGCTCTCAGCGTGGACGCGCTGATGTCGGATGGGGCATCCGTCAACGGAGCCCCTCCTCCCCTGGGAGTCGCGGACGGCTTGTTGATCAAGATTGACCTCCCCGCGGGGCGCTATGAGTTCGAGGGCATCCGCCCCTCGAAGCCCACCATTGACCAACTGGCCGCCGTTCTGACCCGCACGCTTGAAGAGAGCGCAGACAGCAGAGTCCAGCAGCTTGCTGAGCGCGCCGGGCAGCCCAAGCCCACCGCGCCGCCTCTGCAGACAGCGTTTTCCGCCCAGGTGAAGAGCTGGGTCGTGGACCAGATCACAATCCCGTCTCCCGATGGCGAGCTCGTGTGCGTCGCCGAGGATACTCAGGTCCACATCATCAACCAGCAGGGCGAGGAGGTCCGCACTCTCACCGCCGACGGCAAGATCCGCGTCCTGCACTGGTGGCCGGAGCACAAGCTCCTTCTCGTCGGCTGCAAGGACGAGAAGGTCATCGCCTTCGATGAACAGGGCAACAGGAAGTGGGAGTTCACCTCGGTCATGGACCCGGCAGTCTTCCGGGCCGCGAAGACCTACTGGTTCAAATCCGCCCCCGGCCACGCGGGCATCCACGGCCTGTCCACCGGAACCTTCATCGACGGCGAGACCCAGTGCTTCGTCGGCAGCGCCTGCACCCTCGAGATCATCGACGGGAACGGCGAGCTCATGCACCGCATGCCGATCTTCTGGGGCCCGGGGAAGGTCTTCCAGATCATCGACGGTCCCGATGACAGCCTCAACTTGCTCATCGCCAGGGAACCCACGGACGGCGAGAGGCTGGCCATCGTCAACAACAAGACCCTCACCCGCACCGGCAGCAGCTTCTACAATGTGCCCGCGGGCCACCGTTATGTTGGAAGCTGGGCGCAGATGAGCCGGGACCACATCTTCTACGTCGACATGGATGGAGACGGCACGAAGGAGGTCTTCTCCGAGATCAACGGCGTATGGAACCGCGTCACGGTCTGGTCCGAAGCCGGCGCGGCCCTCGCCAGCGCCAACTTCGGGCCCGGTGAGAGAATTCCGACGAGGAACGTCCGCGACGTCGATGTCACCGACTTCAACGGCGACGGCAAGCAGGAGATCGTCGTCGCCCTGTCCGGCGGCCTGGTGGTTGCTCTCGACAACCAGTGCAACCGCGTCTGGTCGCGCCGGCTGGATAGCCCGCCCACGGTGCTGATGGCCGTCACGCCACAGCAGGCGACCACGCCCGTCATTGTGGTCGGCTGTGAGGATGGCACGGTCGCCGTCCTTGACACCGCCGGTGAGCTCACAGGGCTCGACACCATCGGCGGCCGCCCGGTGGAGATCGGTCCAATCACCCTCGGCAAAGGCACCCCCGGCGTCCTCATATCAACGAATAAGGGCGCAGTCAAGGCCTTCGCCTTCTGATCAACACACCGGTCCCCGAGCATCATCCCAACCTTGCTCGGGGACCGACCCCAGACCAGTCGCCTGCACCCACATAGGGGTACTGCGGGAGATATCCTCACATGGACCCGTTCGATCTCGTCATCCGTCGCGGACTCATCCTTGACGGCTCGGGGAACCCCTGGTACCGGAGTGACATCGGCGTGCGCGGGGGCCGCATTGCCACCATAGGGCTACTGGGGGAGCAACAGGGGGCCTTCGTGCTGGATGCCGACGGGCTGGTCGTCGCGCCGGGCTTCATCGACGTGCACACCCACGCCGAATCGGGGCTCTCACACGCGCCAACCGCCGATAACTACGTGCAGCAGGGCGTCACGACGGTTATTGGTGGGAATTGTGGTGATGCGCCCCTCTTTGTCTCGGACACCTTCGAGCACCTCGCCGGCGATGGCATCTCGTGCAATCTCGGCGTGCTAATGGGCCACAATGCCGTGCGCAAGGCAGTGATGGGACTGGCCAACCGCGCCCCCACTGACCGGGAGTTGCGGCGCATGAGAGCGATGGTGGCCAAGGGGATGCTGGAGGGCGCTCTGGGGCTGTCGACAGGGCTCAAGTACGTCCCGGGCGCATACGCGGAAACACCCGAGCTGGTTGCCCTCGCGAGGATCGCTGCCCGGGCCGGTGGCATCTACTGCAGCCACCTGCGCGACGAAGGCCTGGGGCTCATCGACGCGGTTCACGAGGCCATTGATGTCGGCAGGCAAGCCCGCCTTCCGGTGCAGTTGTCTCACCACAAGGCCGCAGGGAAGGCGTCCTGGGGCAAGGTGACCCGGACACTTGAGCTGGTCGATCGCGCCCGCGAGGAGGGCCTGGACGTCACCCTCGACCAGTACCCCTATACCGCTTCCTGCACGAACCTGACCATCATGTTCCCTGCGTGGGCTCTCGAGGAGACCAATGGCGACACGCTGCTGACGCGCCTACGCGATCCTGACGCCAGGGCAAAAATCAGAGAGGGCGTCACCTTCAACATCCTCAACGACCGTGGGAGCGGAGACCCCGGCAACGTGGTCATCATCGCTTGCATCGACCCGGCGTGCCACAACAAGAGCCTGGCCGAGGTGACCGCTATGAAGGGGCTCTCTCCCACTCCGGAGAACGCCGCCGAGGCGCTCATGGACCTCGTCCTCGACTCGGAGGGCCACGGCCAGGCCATCTACCACTGCATGAGCGAGGACGATGTGTGCACGGTGATGTCGCACCCGGCCGTCATGGTGGCGTCGGACGGATGGGTCGTCGGACCTGACAGCGAGTGGACGCACCCTCGTCTGTTCGGCACGTTCCCCCGCGTACTTGGGCGCTATGCCAGGGAGAAGCTACTGCTGCCGCTACGGGAGGCTGTGCGCAAGATGACCTCGCTCCCGGCACAGCGAATGGGGCTCTTCGACCGCGGTCTGCTGAGGCCGGGTATGGCCGCCGACCTCGTGGTCTTTGACGCCGACCGGGTTATTGACCGGGCAGACTGGGGGCACCCGAAGCAGTTCCCCGAGGGCATCGCCGCCGTCATCGTGAACGGCGGCCTGACGGTCTACCACGGCGAGCACACGGGTCTGCGCCGGGGAGCCTTCCTCCGCCGACGCGGCGCGTAGCCTGCCGCGTCCGCGAGGAAACGAAGCTGACGAAGTGCAAAGGGCCCAGGCGAGAATGCCCGGGCCCTCCTGTCAGCGAATCGCCGTGCCCAGACCCCGCACGGGACCTGGGATCAGCTCTACTGCCCCTTCAACGCCGCCGGGCCGAAGATATCGACCTCGTCGCCGTGGAACAGCGGCACAAAGAGCCGCATCCCGTCCCGGTCGATGGCGATGTCCGCCGGGGTCTTCACGTCCAGAAGCTTGATCGCCGTCTTGCGGTCAGCGCTCACCATCCACACAGAGTTCCCCCGGAAGTCGGACACCACAATCTCGCCCCCGGGGAGCACTTCGATCCCGTCCAGGTTCTTGAAATGCCTGGCGAGGCCGAAGGGCTTGGGCGCCGTCTCTCCGCTGGGGTCCAACTCGTAGATCTCATGCAAGTCCCAGCTCACGCAGTACATCTTCCCATTGCCGAAGGTGATCCCATTGATCGACGCCACGGCATCGATCACCGACGTCTTGCATGTCGCGGGGTCGATCTTCACCACCACGCCTCGCTCCGTGTCCGATGCGTAGACTGCCTTGCCGTCGGTGGCAAGATCGTTCAAGTGTTTGGCGCCCGGGATCGGCATCGTCGAGCTGCCTGGGCCCTTGAGGTCGAAGCGGTGCACCACGTCGATGTCCGCGCAGTAGAGCTGGTCGTTGAGGACGCACAGACCCTTCGGCGCTGATAGCCGTGCATCGCTGGTGGCCTGCCGCCAGCGAAGCGCCGCAATCGTGCCATCCGGGTTCAGGATCGAGATGAACCCGTCACCGTCATCACCCCAGCCTTCACCCACAATGTTCGAGACCATGCCCTTGAGGGCAATCAGCAGCGTCAGCGCGATCTTCATGGTCGGTTCCTTTCCCCTCCACATCTACTGCATAACCACTGCACATATTCTTCTCAAGCCGCCCAATTCCTGCGTGTTCCGGGATCTCGCGGGACGCATGCACGAGAGGACTTGCCCTAAAGCGAGGCGAAAGGACGCGTAACAACACCAGGAGGCACAGCTATGCGCCGTCATCGCCACGATCGGCTCAACTGCACCACAAGCGCATGTATCGCCCTCGGCCTGGCGCTCGCCGCCGGGTGCAACGCCGCGCCCTTGGAGCCTTGCGACTACTCCAGCGTGGACCAGCATGCCCTGGATGCGCCTGCGTCCGCCCGGGCGAGTGTCCAGGCGCTGGCGACGTATCTCGCCCAGGCCGCCCACAATGACCGGGAGAAGGCCCGCGTTATCTTCCGCTGGATCACCGCTAACATCGACTACGATGTCAGCTCCTACCTGCTCTCGAACACCGTGTCCTGCAAGGCGGAGGACATCCTGCGCTCGGGCCAGACTGTCTGCTCGGGGTACGCGAGCTTGTTCAGGAAGCTGGGCGAGGGGATGGGCCTGGAAGTCGTCGACATCACAGGCTATGGCAAGGGGTACCGCTACCATCCCGGCGACAAGATCGGCGACAAGACAAACCACGCGTGGAACGCGGTCAAGATCGACGGCAAATGGCACTTGATCGACGCCACGTGGGGAGCGGGCCGCATCGACCAGACGCGCCGGTACGTACGGCGGCTCGAGGAGCATTACTTCCTCACGCCACCGGAGAGGTTTATCTTCGACCACCTACCCACGGACCCGAAATGGCAACTTCTCAAGAGCCCCATCTCGAAGCAGACCTTCGAGCGCTTGGTCTGCGTCGAGCCGGCCTTCTTCCGCTGCGGCCTGGAATTCGAGAGCCACGACCAGGCAGTCATCGACGCGACAGATGAACTCAGTCTGAACTTCACAGTCCCCGAGGGCATCAAGATCAGCGCGCGGCTCTACCAGGGGAGCAGCAGCCTGAGCCGCAATCTCACCTTCACGCAACACTCGGGCGACCGACACCATATCCTCGTGGCTTTTCCGGCGGCGGGAAGCTATGAGCTGACCGTGTTCACCGCCCCGAAGACGCACGACGTCAGCAGTGAGGCAGTCTCGTATCGTGTGAATGCGTCCCGGGGCAAGGCCGGAGCGATCGGGTTCCCGACCATCTACAAGGCATTCCGCAGCCGCGGTGCATATCTGTTCGGCCCGATGGCTGGACACCTGACGGTGGGAGCCTCGCAGACATTCAAGGTCCATGTTCCCGGCGCCTCGAAGGTTGCCGTGATCAACGCGGGGAACTGGACGCAGCTTACCGGGCAGGGGAACACCTTCGAGGGATCGGCAAAGATCCGCGAAGGCACCGTGAAGATCGCCGCCCAGTTCCCCGGCAACCGCAAGTACGAGACCCTCGTCGCCTACAAGACCGACTGACGCCGCCCGAATGCCGTGCCCAAGGAGCCAGCATGCCCCCGAACATCGTCTGGATCATGACCGACCAGCAACGCCGCGACTGCACGGGAG
>JALGSS010001168.1 GCA_029821745.1 Candidatus Zipacnadia bacterium | reverse complement strand
ACCGACAAGGCGACGGGCCTCAACTGGCAGGCGCCCCTGGGTTCGTGTATCGGCGATTGCAGGCTCTACGAGATGGCCGAGGGCATCCTGCATATCGGCCCGATCACGGGGGAACTGTCAGGTCGGCGCAGCAAGGGAGACTGGGTGCTGACTGGGCCGCAGCGTTGGGTGTACCGGTGGGAGACTCAATTCCACGGTCAGCGCATCCGGCAAGATGTTACTCTCGACGCCAACGGGTTCTTCGCCCTCTGTCTCGATCTGCCGATCCGCGGCGACCTGCTGGTGGACATTCCCTTCGGCGTAGAGCCGAGGGACCTGAAGGACGAGCCGTATGCGATGGACCTGCCGGCGGGATACCAGAATATCGAGCGCCACCGCAAGAACCAGTTCTGGGCGCGCAGCTTCGCGTCCGTCCGGGACGGCGAACGGGGCGTCTCGCTAATCACCGCGGACGGGGACAAGTACTGGACCTGGGACGCGGATTCGGGGGCGCTCAGGCACATCCTGTTCACGCCCCTGGATGATGTGGACCCCGGCCAGGGCTGGGAAGCCTGGACCACCAAGGATCGTCTCGGCCTGGGCTGGCACGCCTTCCACCACCGGCTCGTGTTCCACGACGGGGACTGGAAGGCGGAGGACATCTGCGGCGAGTCGGATCGCCTCCGGCTGCCCCTGCAGGCAATCAAGCCCCTGGGCCCTGCACCAGACGTCGTCGCCTCCGGGGATCAATCCGCGGGGCTGTGGCTGTCGCCCGCAAGCGTGCGCATCTCCGCATTCTACGAAGCACCGGAGGGCTTCGTACTCCGCATCTATGAGTCCAGTGGCGAAGACACGGAGGCCCTGGTGTCTCTCCCGGCCTCCTTCGCATCGGCCCAGCGCACAGACTTCAACCTGCAGCCCGTGGAGGGCGACGTGCACCTGGACGGCGAGCAGCCCGTGGAGGGCGACGTGCACCTGGACGGCGACGCCCTGCGAGTACGCTTGAGAAAGTGGGAGATCGCGACGGTTATGCTGCGGCGTTGAGCAGTCTAGAGCTGCTCGCCCAACTCGAAGAACCCGCCCGGCATCATCACCACGGTGCTTAGTCTGGCGGGGTCGATGGTGCCGTCGTCATCCAAGAACTCCGGCGACACATGGACGATTTGGACCTCGCCCAGGAACAGGTCGTGGTCGCCGATGGGCTGCACGCTCACGAGCTTGCACTCGATGTTGACCGGGCACTCGGCGATCAGCGGCGGCTTCACATGAGTGGCCGGGAGCTCCGTGAGCCCCACGGACTCGAACTTATCCACATCTCGCCCCGAGACTTGTCCACACGCCAACACTTCCGGGAGCAGCTCCGCCGGCGGCAGGTTGATCACATACTCGCCCTGATCTGAGATCAGCCGGGCGGATCGCGACGCCGCAGATCACAGGCTCGCGGATGCTGATATTGAAGACCTCGCCCAAAGTGATGATGTTGGGCTTGCCCTCGGCGTCCACCGAGGTGATCAACCCCGTCGGCGTCGGGTATACAGGTCGGTAGGTGTTGTAGGACACGCGGTCGGTCGTCATAGGTTGCTGACACATCCTCGCTGACGGTGGTGGCTGTCGGAAGTGAGTGGCTTCATCACGTTCGGCTCGGGGACACTGTTTCCCTGTCGACAGCGCGGTCACCTCGCCGATCCACGAAGGACCCGACCCGTGCGATGACGAAACCGCCTTTGATTAGCTCCAAAGGCTGAGTAGCGCACCTCGCGGGAGGGACCACAATGAGCACCGATCGCCCGAACATACTGATCCTGATGACCGACCAACAGCGGGCCGACCACTTGAGCTGCGCGGGGCATCCCGTCCTGCAGACTCCAAACATGGACCGCATAGCTAATGAGGGCATGCGGTTCTCCCAGTGCTGCACGTGCTCACCCATCTGCATGCCGGCCCGGGCGAGCTTCATCAGTGGCCTGTACCCGCACAACCATCACATGTGGCACAACTCGGGCTCTCTGCCGGAGAACGAGGAGAGCCTGTTCCGGCGGCTGCAGGACGCCGGGTACCGCACGGCGCACATCGGCAAGTCCCACTACTACCCTCACGCGGGCGACCATCTGAAGGACCACGAGCCCTACATGCATGCCCGAGGATTCGACGATATCCACGAGACCACGGGCCCGTGGGCGACGTGC
>JALGSS010000489.1 GCA_029821745.1 Candidatus Zipacnadia bacterium | reverse complement strand
CTCGAGCTGGAAGGGCCCCTCGTGGCCGGTCTCGAAGTGCAGCAGCGCCACGAGGTCGTCGTGAAGTGCATGGACTACCTGCGTAGCATTGGCATGGCATAAGGGAGGGTAGAGACATGGCCGGTGACTGCATCTTCTGCAAGATCGCCGCTGGGGACATCCCCGGCGACATCATCTTTGAGGACGAACTCGCTGTCGCCTTCCGTGACATCAACCCGCAGGCCCCGACGCATGTCCTCGTGATCCCGCGGGCACACGTCGGGAACGCCTCAACGCTCACCGAAGCCGACGACGCGCTCATCGCCCACCTCATGCGCATCGCCGGGCAGATCGCGCGAGATGAGGGCATTGAGGGCAGCGGCTACCGGATCGTCCTCAACGTCGGCTCCCATGGTGGAGAATCCGTCCCGCACCTGCACATCCATATCCTCGGTGGCCGCCAACTCTCTTGGCCCCCGGGATAGGCGGCCCAGGCCGCTTCTTGAATCGAAGGCGAGACGGGCGTGGTGGGTAGTTACGGGCGTGTTCGCATTGGGCGCTGAGACGGGCTGGTACTGGGCAGCCACGGGCCGCTTCTTAAGTCAAACGCGATGGTGCCTGGCGGGCGAAGACGGGCATTCTCGCATTGGGCGTGGGAGCGTGATTGGTACGGGGTAGCCACAGGCTACTTTCTGACTCGAACGCGATGGTGCCTGGCGGGCGAAGACGGGCATTCTCGCATTGGGCGTGGGAGCGTGATTGGTACGGGTAGCCACAGGCTACTTTCTGACTCGAACGCGATGGGGCTTGGGGAGCAAAGGACGGGCATTCTCGCATTGGACGGCGAGGGCAACGGCGGCGTTCGCCCTCGATCAGCGACCGAGGATTGTGCCCCTGGGCTCTGTCCAAGAGCAAAAGGGGGGCGCAATAGGGTTGTGTTGAGGAACGCAGACTAGCCGTGGGGTGTCGATGCCGTGCAATCGACGGGGCCCCACGGGCGCGTATAGCATGGTAAGAAAAGCCTGCGGGGCCCCGGTCACTGTGAGACGTGACCACCCCGCAGCTAGCTAACACAACGACGCGGCTGCAAACTAGCCGTGGGGTGCCGATGCCGTGCAATCGACGGGGCCCCACGGGCGCGTATAGCATGGTAAGAAAAGCCTGCGGGGCCCCGGTCACTGTGCGACGTGACCACCCCGCAGCTAGCTAACACAACGACGCGGCTGCAAACTAGCCGTGGGGTGCCGATGTCGCACAATCGTCGCCTATCGGCCAACCGGCCGACTACCCGGCCATGATCTTCTTGACGGCAGCAATTGCGTCATCGTAGTCGGGCTCTTCCGAGAGTTCGGGCACGACTTGGACGTAGCGCACGATCCCGTCACCGTCCAGGATCACGATGCCGCGGGCCAGAATGCCCAATTTGCGGATGCGCATACCCATCGCCGGGCCGAACCCGTGGTCGAATTAATCGGATGCGGTGATGAGGTTCTCGACGGAATTGTCTTGACGCCAGCGCTCCTGGGCAGGCGGTAGGTCCATGGAAACGGTGACCACGACCACGTCGTCACCGAGCTTCCCGGCCTCCTGATTGAGCCGCTGGGTCTGTAGGCTGCAAACGGGTCTGTCCAGCGAGGGGACAATACTGAGCAGACGCGTCTTGCCGGCATCAGTAGCGAGGGTGTATCCAGAATCGGGCGTCAGACCACGCCGAACGGTGAAATCCGGTACCGGAGAACCGACGATGAGAGCAGGCCCTTCGAGTGTGACCGGCGAGCCCTTGAGCGTCACTGTGCGCTTGGTCATGGTGCTTTCCTCCCAGCAGGTATTGACTGTGTGACTTGTCATTATACCAGCTTGCAGGCGAGTGAAGCCGCGATGTCGCCCCGAGCCACGCGGAGGGGCAGCCTGAACCCGAGATGCCATTGCACCGTCACTAGAAGCAGAGTATAATCATATGTTATGCCATCAAAGATTGAGACTCTGCGCCATCATCCGTCGCAGGATGAACGGCTCGGGCAACACGCGTAGACGCGGTGACAGCAACATACCATGAGCGATCTGCAGCAGATTGGCGATAAGATACAGGCGGGAGAGGCCCTGTGCGAGCAGGACGCGACCGCTTTGTACCAGGCGACCGATCTGCTCGAACTGGGACGGCTCGCACAGCTTTCGTGTGGCACGCCCGGGAGGAAAGTCGGGTCTCTCATCGAGATACGGCGGGTGCGGTACAGCAACATATGCCGGAATCAGTGCCGACACTGCGACCGCTCCATCCGCCCTGACGGCGACGGAGGCTTCACGCGGTCAGTGGCGGAAGTCGTCGATCTCGTCGGCGAGGCCGTCTCAACGGGGATCGACCAGATCCAACTCACCGGCGGCTCCAACCCCGATCCACCCTACGATTACTATCTAGACCTCGTGTCCTCAGTCCGTACCGCGTTCCCCGGCACGCGCATTCAGGGCTTTGCACCGGAGCAGGTGGCCAACATCGGCACCGTCGCCGACGTGGGCTGCGAGCGAGCGGTTCGCGACTTGCGGGATGCCGGCCTGGACTCGCTGCTTGAGGACGGGGCCGACATCTTCGACTACGAGATTCGCAACTACCTGTGCCCGGCCAAAAGCACCGGAGGCATGTGGCTGCATATCATGCGGGAAGCCCACCAGCTCGGCATGTACACCGGTGCGAGCATGCTCTACGGTCACTATGAGGGCCCCGAGGCCAAGGCGGAGCACCTGAGCCATCTGGATGACCTGCAGGACGAGACGGGCGCATTCACCTTCTTCGCCCCCAGGGCCCTCCGTCGCAGTCCCAACATCAAGCACGGGAACGGACTCGTTGGTGGTGCGGAGGACATGCGGGAGTTCGCGGTAAGCCGCATCTTCCTCAATGGCTTCCCGCACCTGCGCTGCTACGCGAACGATCTGGGGATGAAGACGACCCAGATGGCCCTGCATTTCGGGGTCGATACCGCCGCCGTGCTCATCCGAGACGACGAGCCGCTCGACGATGCCGTCCGCGCCGACCTACGACTGCCGAATGCGACGCAACTGCGTGAGTTGATGGAGCGGGTGCTGGACGAGGTCGTCCCGGCTCCCCTCGACCAGATTCCGGCGCAGGTGGCGAAGGGATAGAGGGCGAACCGGGCATTGATTGGGCATGAGGCCTGGCCGAAGCGGTCGGGCCTTTGTCGGTTCTGCACGCAGAACGCCGCAACACGGAATTGGTTCGTATGTGCGTCGTCGCCGCCTACATCGGTAGCCGGAAAGCCGCCCCAACACTCATCGAGATGCTGCGCCGAGAGCAGGGCATGGGCGGGGGGTTCTACACCGGAATCGCCACGATCCACGAGGGCCGCTTGCACTACGCGAAGGCCCTCGGCGACCTGGACACACTGCTGGCTGAGACTGGTGCAGAGCAGTTGCCAGGTACCATCGGCATTGCCCACGGTCGCAGCAAGAGTGGGGGAGCGCGCGAGTGGAGCCACCCCTTCGTCGACGACGATTCGCGCCTCGCTTACGTCGCCAACGGCATGGTAGGGTTCTTCGAGGGGAAGACCGACCAGACGGTTGCAGCGCACGCGGCTCTTGCTCGCGGGGAACGGTTCCGGACCGCACAGGCCGACGCGATCGGTTCGTACCCCGTGCTCTCGGACGGCTCATGCATCCACATGTCCGAGGCGATGGCTCACGATATCTCCCATCGGCTCACAGAGGCCAATGATCTCGCCGAGGCGATGGCGGGCGCGTTCTGCGCGACGCCTGCGGAACTGGTCGGGCTGAGCATCCACCTGCAATCTCCCACGCGCATAGCCGCGTGCCGGATCAACATGCCCCTCACCTTCGGACGAGATGAGACGGGCATGTACGCGGCCACGACGGCGCTCGCGTTCCCGGAAAGCGTCTCGTGGACCATCCCCATGGCCCCCAACGCGAGCGCGATGGTTGCTGCGGATGGTGTCGAGATCCGGCCCATGGCTGCGCCCCCGGCCGCCGTTGCGCCGATGCTCTCGGCTGACGCGTTGAGCGAGTGCGTGGTGAGTGCGCTCAGAACCGGGGAGCCACAGACTATCGCTGGACTGTGCAAGGTCACAGAGCAACACTGGGCGGCCGGCTGCCTTGATCAGCCGGCCATGGCGGTCTTCGAGACGCTGACGGCCCTCAGCAACGAGGGCAAGGTGCGCTTCGACGAGGTGCGCGTGCCCGGCCAGTACGACCGTGGCACGGCACCATTGACACACATACGCTGGGTGGATTGACCGCC
>JALGSS010000488.1 GCA_029821745.1 Candidatus Zipacnadia bacterium | reverse complement strand
AGCAGCGTCTGCTCGGGCGCGGTCCAGTTCTCGTACTGGAAGGTGATCTGGTTGCCCTCGTCGCCGAGATCGCCCACGGCCATGGAGCGGACGAGATCGGGCAAGACCAGCCGGCCGCCCTGAGTGTGGACCACGAGCCGCGAGGACCCGGCCCAGGTCCCCGCGCCGACGACCCCGGCGCGTTGCAGACGGCGCAGCGTCGCGGCGGCATGGGCAACATGGGACTGGGCGCCCTGGGTCTGAAGCGCCGACACACGCGCCTGCTGCGAGGTGCCGACGGCATCCTGCGGGATGACGATGGCGCCCTGGGGCCCGTTGCAGCGGGTCGCGAAGGGCTCATTGGTCAGGTTGCGAAAGGGGTTCGCCGCCTGGGCTGCGCAGGTGGCCAGCGTAAGGGCGACGAGACACTTGATTGTGAAAAGCAGCCGTTTGGCCATAGGCATGTCCATGCTTTCCTGTCGATGGGGCCGCCCGCTGATACCGGTTGTGTTAAGGAAGTGTAATCATGGGCGCGGGGTGTCACGGTGTGTGTGACGGGCCCCGTGCAAGGTGTCTCACAACATCCGCCCTTGAGCGCTGGTCCGCGTTCCTCACCGCAACGGTGTCGTCGCGGGCACCTACCAGTATGCGGCGTTGTCGCCGAGGAGCCACCAATCCTCGCCGGCCTGGAATCCGGTCGCGTCTTCGCCGGGGCGCGTTGTGGGCGCCTGGCCCGTGGGGCGCGTGCCGGACGTTCGGTCCTCTTTCCTGAACTCGCCAATGCCGGTCTTGATGCCGCCGCGCGAGCCGGTGGTGGGCACCGACGGCATGTCACCGAAGGGCGAGGTCCCGAACATGCCCGAGCTCGTCCGGCGCTGCATTCCCGTCCCGATGGTGTCGAACTGGCTGGGTCCGTAGCCGGAGCTGTAGGAGTTCATGCTGCCTGTGCCGAAGCCGCTCCCGATGCCCCCGGTACCCATTCCGCGATTGCCCATTCCCGTGCCGTAGCCGGTGCCGTATTGGCGCCCGGTCTGGAGGCCCGGTGTGTAGCCACCGAAGGTGCCCGGTCCGCCACTGAATCCCGACCGCATGCCGTACCCCGGCCCGAGGGCCCCCGTGCCGCTGCTGCCGATCCCGCCGCGGAAACTCGTGCTCAGGTTCAGCAGGAATGTGCTGGCCACGTAGTTGCCGCCGCTGCCCGATGTCCCGAAGATCAAGTCGTCCTGGGTCGCCCGGGAGATGTGGCGGATGTACCGGTAGCCGAAGTCGAGGCCGACCGTGGAGCTGAGCCGGTAGCGCGCTCTGATCTCGCCGTTTTGCTTCTTGAAGTTCGAGTACCCGCCGTCGTAGTCGGAGATTCCGGCGCTCGCCTGCAGTGACAAGTCCTCATTGATCATGTACGAGAACTGCCCGCTGATATCTCTCAGGTTGGTGGCGACGTTGCGCGTGGACTGCAAGCGCCCAAACCCGACCTGCGTCGGGCTGCTGCCGTCCTGGATGTTCAGCGTCAGCCCGGCATTCCAAGGCTTGCCGGGGGGCCGATAGCCGGCGGACAGAACGTAGCTGCGGTTCTTGACGGCGCCCTGATCCTCATCGAGGAACTGCAGGTTATCGTTCCCTATGGACAGGTTCAGGGACAAGGCGTTCGAGGCCTGCCACATGGCGCCGGCATTCCAGTAGTCCTGGGTGCTGTCCGCGAGGTAGCCTTGCGAGCCCGTGCTGCGGTACTCGCGGGCCCCGATGTTCAGATCAAAGGAGAGCGTGTCGTTGGGCCGCCAGAACACGCTGAACCGGTCGGTGGTGTCTTCGGTGCCCGGGCGCTCCGTCGTGTCGTCGTCATCGTCGTCATCCGGGCCCCCGCCGGGGTTGTAGCCGCTGGGGATATCGATTCCAGTGCCCGTGCCGGGAGTGTAGGTCGTGTAGAACTGGCTGGAGACGCGCCCTGAGCTTTCAGACAACGACCGACTCAATTCCATGCCCATCTTGGTGGACGGATTCCAGCGCGCGGAGATCTGGGTGTTCTTGGACGACGATTCGTTGACCGTCTCAATGGCCGAGGACGAGTTGTCGGCGATGCTGACCCTGAAGGAAAGCGTGCTGGTCGGGTCATACGAAGCCGAGAACTGAAGCTGGTCGGAGTCGGTGCCCGTCGTCTTCGGCCCGTCGTCGCCGTCGGTGGTGTTGCGCTGCTTCGCGCGGTTGAAGCGGGTCTGGAACGAGTACTTGGCCCCCTGCGGGGAGTACTGCAGATTGATGCTGTCGGTCGTGTACTCACTCTCGCCGGTGGAGCCGCCGGAGTTGGACATGCTGTTGCGTCCGAGGCTGATGTCGGGCCAGCCGTCGAAGTCGAGCCTCAGAGACGTGTCATTGCGCTCAGTCTGGACGCTCAAGCTGGTGGTGGATGTGCTCTGTGCCGGCGAGGCGAAGGTGCTGACACCTGAGCCGAAGCTGGACCCGCCCCCGTACCCGCTGTAGCCGAAGGACAAGCCGCTGTCGCTGTCGAGGCTCGAGTAGCGATTCGAGAAGAAGACGTTGTCATTGACTTGCCACTCGGCGCCGAGATTGAGGCCCTTCTCGCGCTTCTGGAAGCCGACGGTGTCGATGTAGGAGTACTCCGGGGCGATGTCGCGGTACTCGGCCAGGAGCCGCACGGGGCCGGCATTGTAGCTCAGGGTCGAGGACATGGCGTCGCCGCTCTGGTTGTCGGCGTCGGCGCTGCTTCGCGCCCAGTCCATGCTCCAATTGACACGATCGCTCACCTGGTAGGCAAGGTCGAGGCCGTAGAGGCTCTTGTCGCCGCCCGTGGCGGTGGTGGTGGTGGAGATATCGTAGTAGTAGCGGATGATGACGAGGGCCGTGGGTGGCACGGCGCGGCGGAAGATGATGCGGCCGATGCTCCGGTACGCATCGTAGTCGATTCCCTCGACCTGCTCCACGCTGTCGACGATGACCGCCAGGGCCTTGTCAATGATCTGGCGCTCGCCCTCGAACACGGCATTGGTGCCGTCCGGGACGATCGGGCGGTAGTTGGTGTCGAAGGGTCCGGTCGTGCCGGAACCGTTGTAGATGTCCTCCTGGTACCCGACGGTATCAGACTCCTGCCCTCCGGCCCCCGCGCGCTTCTGTTGAAGGGTCGTGAACCCGACGAGCAGGCGGTCGTCGAGCAGGGGGGCTTCGGCGCGCACTCCGAACAGCTCACCGGGGCCCTGGTCATTGTAGCCCAGGGACTGGTAGCTGACGGAGACGGTGTCGGCGGCGGTAATCATCCGCGGCTGCCCGTCGACGGGCTCGAACCACAACTGCCCGGAATCGTAGTCGAGCCGGTAATCGGTGCCGAAGTCCAGGAACTCCTCGTTGACCTTGACGACCTCGCTGCTCTCGATGACCGGGGTGTAGGTGAGGAAATAAGGTCCGGCGGTGTCATTCCCCGCGAAAGTCTGGTTGCGCACCAAGCCCTTCTCACGGGAGTAGAAGCCACGCATGAAGGCATTGCCGGGGAGCTTCTGGTCGAACTGCCATCCCTTAGTGGATTTGCGGAACCCCACGAACTCGTTGCCGCCGACGCTCAGGTCAAGATCGCCGAAGAGGATGGCGGTGTCGTGCCCGACGAATCCGGTAATCCAGCGCGAGTAGTCCTGGCCCCAGCCGCTGTCGGAGATGTCCGCCTGGAACACGAACTCCTTCCAGACCGGTCCCTCCAGGTGCAAACTGGTGCGGCGCTCGAGGGTGTTCGTATCCCAACGCTGGCTCTCGAAGGTGTCTTCCGATCCGTCGATACTGTGGTCCTGCAGCGTGAAGCTCGCCTGACCGGTGGCGGACAGACCCTGGAACAGACTCAGCTTGTCGAAGACGCGGTCGATGCCCTTGGTCTTCTTCTTTGCAGGGGTGGGTCCCGGGTCATCGGCGAGAGTCGTCAGGGGCTTTTGGGGTGCGGGCGGCGCAACGGTGGCCTCAGTCTTAATGTCGGGCGCCGGCAGCTCGCCCTGGAGGGTCACCACGGGGGGTTGCTGGACAGGCTTGCCGTCGGCGGGATCCGTTCCCGGGCTGTCGGCATCTGTCTTGGTGTCATCGGGTGTGTCGGCATCGGCGGACACGGGCGCGTCGACAGCAGGCTGCCCTTCGGTGTCCTGTGCAGCGCTGAAACCGGCGCACAGCAATAGCGCCAGCAGGGCGATGCCCGGTCCGCCGGCGCGTCCAAGCAATTGGGGGCGTCTCGTAACGCTCACGCGGTCGCAGACTCCATAATGTAGAAGGGACGAGATGAA
>JALGSS010000487.1 GCA_029821745.1 Candidatus Zipacnadia bacterium | reverse complement strand
GCGCCCACGGGCTCAAGCCCGACTTCCGCCGGGCTGTTGCGCAGGAGCAGGTAGGCCATCAGCGCGAGCAAGAGCGTGATGCCGCCGAACCCGTACCAGCACACGCGCCAGCCATCGTCACCGTACGCCGCAAGCACCGGCGGCACGGTCGGGCCGAGGAGAATCAGCGCCACGGAGGACCCGGCTACTGCGATCCCGGCGGCCAGACCCCTCCGACGCAGCGAGAACCAGGCGGATACCAGCCCCATCACCGGGACATTCCCCGCGCCGCTACCGATGCCCGTGACAGCGCGCCAGACCGCCGCTTCGGGGAAGCTCGTCGCGAGCCCGGTCAGTACCATGGATACGCCCGCGAGGCCGAGGCCCGCAGTGATGACCGCTCGCGGGCCGAAGCGTGACGCCAGCGCGCCGCCGATCGCGGACAGGGCCAAGTATCCGATCAGGTTCGCCGTCGCCAGCTCTCCCGCAAGGGCATTGTCCATGGACAAGCCGTTCTGCATGGATGGCAGGACGACGGAGTAGCCGAACCGCGCCAGCCCCAGGGCTCCGAACACGACGAGGGTGGCCATAGTGAGGATGATCCAGCCGTAATGCAGGCGACGCGTGCCACAGGTCATTGCCAGATCCCTTGGTGACGTCTGTCGATCCGGACGTCGTCCTTTTACTTCGTCCGTCAATGCCGCTCAATCGCGGCTCGTCGGGTCGTCCTACTCCGGCTCCAGTTCCCAGCCCCAGAGCTCGGCGGGGCCCTCGAGCAGTGCGCCGATGCTCCCTCGGCGGTGGTTGTTGGTGTCCGGCACGTATACGTCCGGCGATTGGGCGAGGACAGTTGTGCCGTCGGCGGCCAGGATCGTCGCGCTGACGCGGTCCGTGGTGACCGTGCCCTGGATCATGTACTCCTGGCCCGGCGACCAGCGCAGCTTGGTGTTCTGCCACAGCGTGCGCCCGGCCAGGTTGACCAGGGACGCTCCGTCCGGGGTCATGATCACCGCGAAGCCCTGTTCAAGGTCGGAACTCGCCTGGAACAGGAGGCCTGCGGTCTTCGCACCGGCTTGCGGTCTCACGCGGCAGCGCCACTTGCCCATGATCCCCGCGATCGCCGGGTTGATGGCGCGAGCACCCACGGGGTCGCCTGTTTGCGTGAGACGAACCGGATCGCCCGGGGTCCATGCCCAGTCGCCGTCGCCAACTGAGAGCCAGCCGTTCCCGAGGGCCCGGAAGCCGGCGATGGCGGGCCTATTGGTCGGTGTCTCGTCGCCTGCGGTGGCCTCGGAGAAACCCCAGAACTCCGCGCTGCCGAGCCATATATTGAACCCGAGCGAGCCCTCGCGGCCCTGCTCCCGAGGAAGCATCGGGATGCGATCCGTCTCCTGCAAGACGTCTCCTGAGGCGGCGTCCAGAAGTTGAGCGCGGACAGTCCCTTCCTCGGTCCACGCGCGGAGTATGTAGTCGGTATCGTAGTGCCAGTTGTCCTGTTCGCCGCTCCAAAGCGCCTGCGGCGGGAGCCGGTAGAGCATCAGAGTCCCCGCGCCTTGGGTACCCCCGAGCCAGGCCACGAAGCCGTCGGACCCGTCCTCATTGCAGGCGAACATCATCCCCGCGCCACCGGCCCCCGGTGAGACTCTCACGCGGCATTCCCAGAGTCGGTCGGTGCCCCGGATGGATGTGTTGATGGCGCTGGAGCGCCCGATCTGCGCCAATTGCCGGACCCGACGCTTCTCGCTTGTGGTCCACATCCACGTTCCCGTGCCGAGGATACGCCAGGGGGAATCATCTCCCTGGACGAGTCGGCGCTTGTTGGGGGCGTCGGGCACGATAGGGGAGAGGGGCTCCTTGGCCTTCTCCCATGCCCAGAACCGGGCTACGGAGTCGCGTGCGTAGAGGCCGAGACCGGCGGATGCGCCAAGGGCTCCGGGGGGCACGTCCACCCACGGGCTCTGGGACACCAGCGTCTTCGCGTCCCACTCGAACATCTGGACCCGCGCCCTCGTGCCTTCCACGACTGCTTCGAGAACGTAAACATTGTAGGGGCACCAGGGCGCCCACTTGTCGGCCCAGAGGACGGAGCCATCGACTGTCCGGAGGGCGCATCCTGCGGCCCCGGTTGGGCCGAGTGTCAGCAGGAGGCCTCGGTCGAGGGTCGCGTCGGAGGCGATGCAGAGCCCAACGGACTGGGCCCCAAGGGATGGCTCCACGAGGACGCGCCAGGCGCCGTCTGCTCCCGACGGTTGCGCCAGGAGCGCCACGGCCGTGCCATCCAGCTGGGTCTGGCGCACGAAGAGCTGGACCTCGCGCTCGAGGCGCCACTGGCCCCCGTTGGTCTGCCACTCGTCGCCCAGTTGCGCGTGGGCAAGAGACACGATGCCCACGCAACCGGCGATGGCCACTCTGAAAGCAAGGGTGTTTGTCATCCGTGCCACTCTCCGGTTCATGTCCT
The DNA here is from genome assembly GCA_029821745.1 of Candidatus Zipacnadia bacterium. GTDB lineage: Bacteria > Armatimonadota > Zipacnadia > Zipacnadales > JABUFB01 > JALGSS01. Next base: position 1,824 of record JALGSS010000487.1, on the reverse strand, counting down.
GTCGAAGCTCGGGACTTTGAGCCGTTCGCCGTCGCGTCGTGACGACTCCATCGCCACGATGCCGGGAGCGGTCATTGCGATTGCCTCATAGACGTCGACGGCGGGCTCGCGCTCCTCGACGAGGGCGGCAATGAACTCATGAGTGAGAAACCCGTGTGAGTTGCCGTGGCCGGTCGGAATGCGCATCGGCTCCGGCAGCAGATGCAGGTAGTCCGGTGGCGCCGCAATTCCGGGCTGATCTGCGGCAGACACGTTGAAGGGCCGACCACCGTAACCCGCCATGTACATGCTCATCTTCTCGCCGAGCCACTGGGCTCGCTCACCGCCGGCGTGCACGCGCCAGAAGACATTGCCCCGGCAGATGTTGCCTCCGCTGGTCTCGAACAGGGCGGCCTGGTTGCAGAATGGCGCATCGTACACGTTGTCCTGCAGGGCCTGGTCATCATCGCCCCAGCCGAGGCAGGAGACGGAGGTCAGGCGCTCGCCGGTCACGCCCACGTGGAAGCAGGTCGCGTGGGTCGGGTAGAGCATCGGCGGGTAACCGTAGCGCCAGGTTGGCTTGCCGTTCCAGAAGTACAGGGCGTCCCTCTCCATGCCGATGGCGTTGTGGTAGTACTCCACTTCGGAGTACAGGAAGTTGCCGAACTTCTCGTCCGCCCACAACTCCCGGGCCAGCATCGTGGGCGTGCGGTAGTAGCTGGTCTCGGCCATCATGTACTTGAGGCCGGTGCGCTCCTTGGTCTCCTTCAGGAGCTGCATTTCCTCGAGCGTCATCCCGGCGGGCACCGCGCAGATGCAGTGCTTGCCGTGGTTCATGACCTCGACCACATGCCGGACATGATCCGGGGCCCCGGTGAAGACGGCCACGGCGTCGATGTCCGGATCGAGCACCAGTTTCTCCAGGGACTCGTATCCCTTGTCGCACTTGTACACGTTCTTCAGGTGGTCTAAGCGGTCGGAACGCAGATCGCTGACCGCTGCCACGGTGCAGTTGGGGTCGAGATGCCACTGGAAGGCGGCGCCGAACCCGCCGCCTACGATGCCGACGCGGACCTTCTTTGCGGGGTCGAGCTGGGCATGAGCCGCACCGGCGAACTTGGACAGAAAACCGGTGCTGAGAGCGGCGCCCCCGGTGATGCGGATGAAATCGCGGCGCGTAACATCCTGCTGGTCAGCCAAGACAGTTCACCCCTGCCTGAGGAAGGCGTGGCGACCGATGAAGGGCCGCAGGCGCGCCTTCTAGTTGTGTTGAGAAAGGGCAACTATGGGCATGGGGTGTCACGGTGTGTGTGACGGGGCCCCGTGCAAGGCGTCTCAGAGGGCTCCGTGGGGCCCCGTCACACACACCGTGACACCCCACGGCCATGCGCTATTGGTTTGTCAACACGACCCTTCTGTGTGGGTCTACTGGATCCCGATTTCGACCGCATCGACGCGGCAACCTTCCCGCACGTGCAATCCGGTCACTCGTGAGGTCTTTCATCCGCCGCCGAGGAAGTCGTGGCTGATGCGTTGCTGAATGGCGGCGATTTGAGCGAAGGACTGATTAAGGAGCGTCTCTTCGAGGTGCCCTAAGCTTCGGTAATTGACCAGATTGTCCAGCGCCTGGTCTGTGTCCAGGTCGGCCGCCTGGTTCTCCAGGCGCAAACGCATCAGGAAATCATACGCGGCCACGGTCTCGTCGCGGCTCGAAGCGGTCAACACGTTCGCCTCGGCAAGAGCGGCCAGGCGGTCGAGGGTGTGGGTCTGGTCAATGCCCTCGCGCAGCGCGTAGAGCCGCGCAAAGCTGACGATGGGCGTGAGGGCGTCCTTGACGTCCAGCAG
>JALGSS010000025.1 GCA_029821745.1 Candidatus Zipacnadia bacterium | reverse complement strand
CGCAAGACAAGCTGTCCGGCTTCCGTGTCGTTGCGTGCGGCGTCGATGCGCACTACCGTATCGGCAGGCACGGGCGGCTCATCGTCGGGGAAGACCTTCACCAGAGAATCGACAGACCACAGTTGCAGGGCCATAGTAGCCTCCTGTTTCGGGTGGCAACACAGATCAGTGGAGTAGCGGATACACTGATGGCGATGTTCGGCCTGGTGGTGAAGGAGTCCTTCACGCACGCTACGGGCGCGGGACCCGCATAGGAGAAGGCCGGGCCCGCCCGATCCGCCGCTTGGGCAGGTGTTTGCGTGCCGAATCGTGAATTGACAGGCAAGTAAGGATGACTCCCGAACGGAGGCGACGACTTTGGGGTGTGCTCACTTACCGACCGCCGGGAGCCGCGAGGCCCGTAGACGGACCCCGCACCTGGTGGCGCTCTCCTGCTTGCTGTTGGCGGTAGGATCACTCATCGCAGAGGGACAAAGCCCGATGACCCAGACCATCGAGTTCCGAGGAATCCGGCCGACGGACGACGCGGGCCGTGAAGGTCTCCGCAACCCCGAACGCGGGCTGCGGATTGAGACGCTGATTGCCGAGCCGCCGGGCAGCGCCGCCTGGGGGCCTGCTTCGCACCTCAAGGGCAAGACGACTCCGGGGTACTCGGATGACTGGTGGATTCTCGACACCCAGCAGTATGCCGAGCATGGCCTGACGCTGGCCCAGACCTACTGCTATCTGAACGAGTTCGTCGGGAAGCCGATACCCGAGGAGAAGCTCGAGTGGCTTCAGGCAAGCCTGGACAAGCTGCGCGAGCATGGGCTGAAAGCTGTTTTGCGCTTCGCCTACGAGCGAAACATGACCCGTCGGGCCGGCCCCGATCTGCAGACCATTCTGGACCACATCGACCAGCTCGAGCCGATCATCCGGCGCAACAGCGACGTCGTCTTCGTGATGCAAGCCGGGTTCGTGGGCGCGTGGGGCGAATGGCACAGCTCCGCGCAGAACCTGGAGGGCGACCACGCGGCCCTGGCGGCGATCGTGGACCGGGTCTTGAGGGCGCTTCCCGCCGACCGGATGACGCAGGTCCGAGTGCCCAAGTACAAGCGGTGGGTGCTTGAGCAGCCGATCCTGGACGCCCTCAGGGAGGTGGACGCGGGGTCAGCGCATGATGGGTCGGCGGCTTCCCGGATCGGTTTCAACAATGATGGGTTTCTCGCGGGCACCACATGCGGCGGGACATGGACCGAGGGCCCGCATTACTCGAATCCCGGGAACCCGGAATTCGACTACATGACCCGCGAGAGCCCGTTCGTCGCGATTGACGGTGAGCTCTTCTGGGGCGACCAGGGCGGGAAGATCGACGGGCTGCGAGCCGCGATACGCCTGCGCCTGCACCACTACAGCAGCTTCAGTCTGGCGCACAGTTTCTCGGAGCGCGAGGGCAAGCCGTACTCCATTGACGAGTGGATGCAGACGCCATTGACCGTCGATCACGTGCGCGAAGCCCGGCTGCCACTGTCTGACGGGTACTTCGAGGATGGTGCGGGAGGCGCGACACCGAGGACGCAGTTCGAGTATATCCGCGACCACCTGGGCTACCGGATCGAGCTGCAGGAGGCCACGCTGCCGCGAGCCGTCGCGAGTGGGGGAGAGTTCAGAGGCACGATCAGCCTGATCAACCGCGGGTTCTCAACCCTCCACAACCCGCGCCCCGTGTACCTGCTGCTGATCGGAGACAATGGCGAGGCCGCGACGGTCCTCGGGACGGTCGCCGACCCGCGTGCCTGGCAGCCCTTCGCTCCCGACGACACCGAGTACCGGCCTCTCGTGCACCGCATTGATGTGCGCGCGATGCTGCCGGAATGGTTGGCCGAGGGCGAGTACCGCGTCGGCCTGTGGATGCCTGATGCCGCCGACACGCTACGGTATGACCCGCGCTACGCTGTGCGCGTCGCCAACGGCGGTACGCGGTGGTGGACGGACGGTCTCGGACGCTACGGCGCTAACATCCTGGGTTCCGTTCGTGTGACCCGTCCCTGAAGCGCGCGAGCCGGGATACTGAGTGAGCGGGAGGAAAGACGATGGCGGGAATCTATGAAGACAACTCTTATTCCATCGGCAACACGCCGCTGGTACGCCTGAACCATATCACGAGGGATGCGAAGGCGACGGTGCTCGCGAAAATCGAGGGCCGCAACCCGGCCTATTCGGTGAAGTGTCGAATCGGCGCCTCGATGATCTGGGACGCCGAGGAGCGCGGACTGCTCAAGCCCGGCACGCGGATCGTCGAGCCCACGAGCGGGAACACCGGGATCGCGCTGGCGTATGTCTGTGCAGCGCGCGGGTATGAGTTGACCATCGTCATGCCCGAGACGATGAGTGTCGAGCGTCGTCGCGTGATGGCCGCGCTGGGGGCCGACCTCCTCTTAACCCCGGGGATGGAGGGCATGAAGGGGACCATCGGGCGGGCTCAAGAGGTTGTGGCGAGCGATCCGGAGCGGCACTTCATGCCGGACCAATTCAACAACCCAGCCAATCCGGCCATCCACGAGAAGACCACGGGCCCCGAGATCTGGGCCGATACAGGTGGGGCCGTGGATGTGATCGTGGCCGGCGTGGGTACTGGGGGCACGCTCACGGGCATCGCGCGGTATCTGAAGAGCGTGGCCGACAAGCCCATCACCGCTGTGGCCGTCGAGCCCGCGAACAGCCCCATCATCGCCCAGACGCTGGCCGGCGAGGCACTTGAGCCGGCCCCCCACGGCATCCAGGGAATCGGCGCCGGCTTCATCCCAGGCACGCTGGACCTGTCGGTCGTTGACCGCGTTGAGCAGGTGACAGATGGCGACGCCCTCGAGACCTCACGCCGGCTGGCGCGTGAAGAGGGCCTCCTATCCGGGATCTCGTGCGGGGCCGCAGTGTGGGCGGCCGTGCGCCTGGCGAATCTCGACGAGTTTGCGGGCAAAAGCATCGTCGTGATCCTGCCGGACGCGGGGGAGCGCTACCTATCCACCGATCTGTTCAGCCACCTCGGCGGATGAGCGGCAGCACGAGCGGACGGCGAGTCGAATCACCGGGGCTCCAGAGCCCCTGTACACGGAGCGTCAACCATGTTCGAGACACTCAAAGGCGATATCCGAGCCGCGAAGGAGCGGGACCCGGCCGCCCGCAGCACCCTCGAGATTCTGCTGTGCTACAGCGGCCTGCACGCGATTACGGCCCACCGCATGAACCACTGGCTGTGGCAGCGTGGGGAGAGGCTGATGGCGCGCTTCGGCTCACAGGTCGCGAAGTGGCTCACGGGCATCGAGATCCACCCCGGGGCCACAATCGGCGACGGATTCTTCATCGACCACGGCGCGGGCACGGTCATCGGCGAGACCGCTGAGATCGGCGACAACTGCACCCTGTTCCACGGCGTGACCCTGGGCGGCACGGGCAAGGAATCGGGCAAGCGCCACCCGACCCTCGAGGACGATGTGACGGTGGGGGCTCACGCCCAGATTCTCGGCTCGATCACAATCGGGAAGGGTTCGGTGGTCGGCGCGGCTGCGGTGGTCGTGGATGCGGTCCCGGAGTACTGCACGGTGGTCGGCTCGAAGGCGTTTGTTGTGCGCCAGAAGGGGCAGCGGGTCTACGATTTCCGCCACGACAGGCGGATGCGGGCCGAAGACCCCAACATGGAATGCGTGAGAAGCCGCCTGGATCGTCTGGAAGACCAGATGCGGGGACTCGATGCGCACCAACCCGCGCTTCTGGACGCGCCTGTCGCGTTGGACGTGGAAGTCGAGGAACAGCCCGCGCGCGCGACCGATGACGAAGCACTCGTCGAGCGGTGGATTGTCCGGAAGTACAGGTAAGCCATCGGGAAGCTCGTGCGGGGGCGTCTACTCGCCGGCCGTGCTCTTCTCGCCGCGGTCGCGATTCAGTCCAGCCAGTAGGCGCTGGAGGGTCGCGGCAAGCTCCGCGGGCGGTGCGGGCTTGTCAAACCACGCATCCGCCTTCATCCACTCCAGGACTTCCTGCGGATTGCGCTGGAACTCGAATCCGAGGTCGTGAACCACGGATGTCAGCATGATGATGGGGGCCGCGCGGAAACGCGGGTCCCTGCGCAAGGCCCTCGCCAGCCGCGCCCCGGAGTCATTGCGCTCCATCATCAGGTCCAGAACGAAAGCGTCCGGAATCTCCCGGTTGGCGATCTCGATCGCCTCATCGCTGCGCTCCGCCGTAATCACATCGAACCCGGTGCTCTCCAGGATGATCCGGTGCTGCTCGAGGAAGTCCGGGTCATCATCGACGCACAGAATCTTCATTGCCTCGCGCGCGACTGAGGGGGGCGTCTCGGCCGGCAGGCTGATCGTGACGGCGGTGCCGGTCGCGACACCGCTTCGGATGTCGATGTCCCCGCCATGGGCGTGGACGATGCCGTGGGCCACGGCCAAACCCAGTCCGGCGCCGGTCTGGTTGCGCTTCGTTGTGACGAAAGGCTGGAAGACCTTGGGAAGGAGGTCTTCGGGGATCCCGCGGCCGTTGTCGCTGACCTCGATCTCGATCATCTGACCACTGGGATGATTGCGGGTCTCGACGATCACCTCTCCACCGGGCGCTGTCGCCTCGAAGGCGTTCGTCACCACATTCACGACCACCGCCGCGAGTTGAGCGGGGTCGGCGGTGATGAGCGGCAAGCCGTCGCCAAGGCGCACGGCAAGGTCCACGTTGCTCGCGCGGACCTCGTCTCTGGCCATCTCAGCCGCGCGGCGAACAACCTCGTTGGAATCCGTCTGCTCCCATTGTGGCTCCCTCTGACGAGCGAAGCTGCGCAGTCCGGCCACCACATGTCGGCACTGGGACGCCTCCGCGATGACCGCCGCGAGGTCTTCCCGCCGTGTGTCGTCCTCGGGCAACTGGTCGAGTAGGAGTTGCGCGAAGGCCGCGATCTTGGCCAGTGGATTGCTGATTTCCTCGGCGATGTCGGACGCCAGTTCGCCCATCGACGCGAGTTGCTGGGCACGCGTCGCCACTTCCCGGGCCCTCTCAATTTCCTCCTTGCTGGAGTTGAGTTTCTCGAGATTCACTTCGAGTTGGTCGATGAGGTAGGGCAGGCACATTTCAGGCTCCGCGAGCCCCTGGCAGACTGCGATGGCCTTCTCGCGGCATGTCGGATAGCCGCAAGCGCCGCAGTTGAGTTCGTCGTCCTCGCCGTACTTGTTCGTGCGCGCGAGGACGTCGCGGATCTCGGTCTCGGTGGGCACGTCGAGACGGATACGGGGGGTCTCGAAAGTGCGCGTGAGATCGACGCCTTCGACCCGTGCGAGTTCCGGGGGCACGGGGGGAGCAGTGGCCTCCAGATTGCGCACGTGCCGGGTCACGAGGGCCTTGCGGGCGAGGGGGCTCATCGGCTCGCCGAAGCCTGGTCCGGCGATGCACCCTTCGCAGAAGAGCATGTCCAGAAATCGGGTGGACAGCTCGTCTCGCGCCAGAGCCTGAAGAGCGGAAAGGCAGCGGTCCGGGCCCTCGATGACCGCGATCGAGTCGTCCATGATGTCCGCCTCGACAGCGGCGGCCTTGAGCAGCCCGCCTGAAACCGGGAACAGCGCGCCGAAGTGGGGAAGAGGGCCGTCGGCCTCGCCTGAGAGGCCTGTGGGATCGATGCCGCGCGCCTCCCACAACTCCGCCAGCTCGCGGAATGTGAGAGCTGCGTCGATGGCGCCGACGAGAGACGGTTCGTCCAGTTCGGCCTTCTTGGCGATGCATGGGCCGATGAAAACCACGCCCGCGCCGGGCAGGATATCCTGCTTGATGGCCCGGCCCAAGGCCACCATCGGGGAGACAATCGGCGCGAGACAATAGGCGAGTTCGGGCATGTGCTTGACGATATAGCTCACGAGGGCCGGGCACGGCGTCGTGATGACGGGATGATCGGGGGGATCCTTGAGCAGGTCGGCGTAGGCCGCCGCGACCATTTCCGCTCCGAATCCCACCTCGAGCACTCGGTCGAATCCGAGTGCGCGGATGCCCCCGATGACCTGCTCGGCAGACAGGTTTTCAAAGGCGGCTGGATAGGATGGCGCAACGATGGCGACGGTCGGCGGCGTACCGCCCAGCATCTCGAAAACGGCCACATCGGCGGGCTGTACTTGCTTCGCGCCCTGGGCGCAGACCTTCACGCAATTGCCGCAACCGATGCAGCGTTCGGCGATGACCTGCGCTTGACCGTCCTGAACGCGAATCGCCTTGGCGGGGCAACTGCGCACACAGTTATAGCAGCGCCGGCACTTCGCGGCGATGGTCGTGACTACACCGTTGGACGTGTGCTCGAACTCCGACAAGGCAAGCCCTCGTTTACGCGTGAGCGCTCCGGGAGTTTCCCGTGCCCTCCTGCAGTTACAGTGTCTGCCTGCGCAGGCCTGCTTCGGCCTGGACCATCAGTTGCAGAGTCTGGCTCCGAACGCGTCTCGGCAGACGGGCCAGCTCTCGCTGGACCACCGCGTCGGCGACGCGCTTGGTGTCCGGTGATGCGTAGTCCATGGTGTACTCGCGCAGTGAGAGAAGCGAGTTGGCGGCACGCCGTTCGGCGGTCGTGGACTCGAGTGCACCGTGGGCTTGAACGACGCGGTCGCGGGGAGATCGCTGAGTTGAGCACAGGTCGGGCACGAAGCCGGCCTCGCACAGCCTATACACCAGCATCTCCATCGCGCGAGGGCGAGCGATAGTGAGCGCGCCCGCGACTTCAGGGTCGCCATCGGCGGTGTATGCGCCCGGATAGCTGAGAGAGCCCACGCTGACCTCGGAAACGCCGAGACCATACAGGTCGCGCCGCACTTCACGCATCACCGGCGTGCAGAGCACGATAGCCGTGCGCGGTGCGGCCAGGCGAGTGACGGCCGCGATGAACACGAAATCATCGTCGCGCACCTGCCACCGGGTTTCCTGGGAGGCCGGCGCCACAGACGTTGACACCAGGCGGGGGTATGTGATTGCGGTGGGAGGCTCCCCGTAGCGCGCTGTCAGGTATTGAGCGTGGTTCAGGATAGCGACCACATCGTAGCGGTAGTCGTACGCGCCCAGAAGAACCCCGAGTCCCACGTCATGGATGCCTGCCTGGTGCGTTCGGTCGTGGCAGCTTATGCGCCAGGCGAAGTTCGACTTCGGGCCGTCGGGATGCAGGCGCGCATACGTCTCAGGGTGGTAGGTCTCCTGGAACGCGTGGTACGTGCCCAGGGCGGCCACCGTCGTGAGCTCGTGAAGCTGGGCGGGTTGCATGGCGTTGATGTTCAGGTCCACGCGAACCACTTGCTCGATGCCCGAACGGGTCCCGGAAGCGGCCAGCATCATGTCCCGAACGTAATGGATGCCGCTACGATCATCGCCAAAGACCAGGTTGAGCTGGCGGTGTCCCTCACGGAGCAGCGCGGTGACTTCCCGCTGGAGATCACTGACGGTGGAGGACGTTCGGCGCAGGCGCGTGTTGGATCGTCGCAACGGGCAGTACAAGCAATCGTTGATGCAGCGATTCGTCGGGCAGACAGGCGTCGAAATGGCGATACGGCGCCCATAGGCTGTCTCGTGGACATGCCGGGCGCTGTCCATGATCTCTGCGCGTGCGTCGGGGTCATCGACTTGGATGAGACACGCTACCTGCTCGGGCGCAAGGCCATCCATATCCCGGGCCTTCAGCAATATCTCTCCGATCGCGTCCCTGTCCGCGCCGCGGCCGGACGCCAGCAACTCAGTAATGGCGTCCGGCGGGCAGACTTCCGCGGCAACCTGCTCCACCTGTTCAGGTGACCAGTCATCGAGGCTGGTTTCCTGGTCAGTCACTAGTGCAGACCTCCCGAGCAGACTGTGCGCGGCGCGGACAGGCGACACGAAACGGCATTCAGCGGGAGCGGACTAGTCCCCGCCCGCCGCTGTGGTCTCCTCCATCTGCACGGCGCGCTTGGTGCGCCGTGTGTAATCGGTGTGGAGGAGCTCATGTGACTTGTGACTCAGCGGTTCCCCGAGGAACTGCTCGTAGATCCGCGTGATCGACGGATTCTCATGGGACCTGCGAATGGGCAGGTCACGGTCGGCCTGGTAGATTGCGTCAGCGCGCTGCTGACGGATCTCCGGCGACGTGGGTATCGGCTGACCGCCGCCACCGAGACACCCACCGGGACAGGCCATGATCTCGATGAAGTGGTAGTCGGCTTCGCCGGCCACCACCTTGTCGAGAATCTGGGCCGCGTTTGCGAGACCGTGGGCGATAGCGCCCTTCAGCTCGATGTCGCCGACCTGTACACTCGCTTCTCGCACGCCGTCCATGCCTCGGACAGCCAGGATGTCTATCGCCTCGAGCTTCTCTCCGGTGATGACCTCGTACGCCGTCCTGAGGGCGGCCTCCATCACGCCGCCGGTCGCGCCGAAGATGACCGCCGCGCCGGTGGACTCGCCCAGCGGATCGTCGTAGTCGCTCTCCGGGAGGGCCGCGAAGTCGATGCCTGATTCCTTGATCAACTGCGCAAGCTCGCGGGTAGTCAGGACGTAGTCCACATCCTGGTAGCCGGAGTCACACATCTCGGGTCGCTCGGCCTCGAACTTCTTGGCCGTGCAGGGCATGATTGAGACAACCTTCATCTTCGCCGGGTCCACGCCGGCCTCCTGCGCGAAGTACGTCTTCGCCACCGCACCGAACATCTGCTGCGGCGACTTGCAGGAGGATATGTTCGGGATCAGCTCGGGGTAGAAGTGCTCCGCGAACTTGATCCAACCGGGGCTGCAGGAGGTCAACTGCGGCAAGACGCCGCCGTTGGTGATCCGGTGGATCAACTCATGGCCCTCCTCCATGATGGTGAGGTCGGCAGCGAAGTCGGTGTCGAAGACCCGATCGAACCCGAGCATCCGTAACGCTGTCGTGAGCTTGCCCGTGACGACCTGACCCGGAGGCATTCCGAGGGCTTCGCCGAGGGCAACCCGCACAGCGGGCGCCGTCTGAACGACCACGTAGGTCTCTGGGTCTTCAAGGGCGGCCCACACAGATGGGATATGGGTCTTCTCGGTGAGCGCACCGGTCGGGCAGCGGTTGATGCACTGGCCGCAGTTCACGCACAACGCGTGGCCCAGCGGGGTCTCAAAGGCGGCGCCGATGCTGCTTGCGTAGCCCCGGCCTAGAATACGCAGGCCGGACACGCCCTGGATCTGTTCGCATGTCTGCAGGCAGCGCCGGCAGAGGATGCACTTGTCCGGGTCCCGCGTGATCGCCAAGCTGACGTCATCGACCTCGTGGCCGGGCGGGTCGACTCTGACTCGGACCTCGCGGATTCCCAGCTCTTCAGCCAGAGTCTGCAGCTCGCAGTTGCCATTCCGGGCGCAACTCGTGCAGTCGGACGGATGGTCGGAGAGCAGAAGCTCGACGACTGTCCGCCGGGTCTTGCGCACCCGCGGTGAGTGCGTTTGCACGACCATTCCCTCGCGAACCGGGAACGAACAAGAGGGCTGGAGAGTGCGCTCGCCCTCAATCTCCACAAGACACACCCGGCAAGCTCCCATGGGCGGGAGATCCGGGTGGTAGCAGAGCGTGGGAATCTTGATGCCTGCGTTCTGAGCTACGTCCAGGACCGTCATTCCGGTACTGGCAGCGACTTCCTGACCATTGATGGATATGGTGAACTCCGACATCCTAGCTTTCCTCCTCGATGGCGACGTAATCGCAGTGCAGGCATCGCGCCGCCTCACGGCAGGCAACCGGAAGCGAGTATCCCATCTCCACCTCTGCGAACCCACTACGGCGGTATGCGTCGGGTATGCAAGGCACCTCGGCGGGCGCCCGTTCTTCATCGCCGTTCTCCTCAAGAGCCGCAAGAACTTCCTCGGCGACGCGAGTTTTAGACCGGATCTTGGGCTCGGGCAGCGGCTCACCGGACAGATGGCTGTGAATCGCCCTGGCTGCGCGGTGCCCGTCGGCGATGGCATCGACTGCGGTCATCGGCCCTTCTGTGGCGTCGCCTCCGGCGAACACGTTGGGCTTCTCGGTGGCGAGTGTTATGGGGTCAGCGCAGACCTTGCCGTGATCGGTGCTGACGCAGCACGCCTCGGTGTCGAGACGCTGGCCGATGGCCGCGATGACGGTATCGACCTCCAGCGTGAACTCCTGGCCCTCGAGCGGGACAGGTCGGCGGCGTCCGGAGCGATCGAAATCGCCCAGGGTCATCTGCCGGCAAACGAGCCCGGCTACCTTGCCGTCCTCAGCGACGACTTCCTTGGGTGTGGCGAGGAAGTGGAACCGGGTCCCTTCGTGCTGGGCCGCGTCAATCTCGGCGGCATGGGCCGGCATCTCGTCGCGCGTGCGCCGGTAGACGATGTAGACTTCCTCGGCGCCTAGTCGGATGGCAGAGCGGGCGGAATCAATGGCTGTGTCGCCGCCACCGATCACCGCGACGCGCTTGCCGATCTTCGGCTCGCGGTTCAGCGCCAGATCGCGCAGGAACTGCACCGAGTCAAGCACGCCATCCGAGTCCGCACCGGGGCAATCTAGAGGAATACCGGTGTGACAGCCGACTGCGAGGAAGATCGCCTCGTAGCCGTCGGCCTCGAGGTCGTCGAGAGCGATATCTTCGCCGAAGCAGACCCCGGTTTTCAGCTCGACGCCGAGGTCGAGGATTTCCTGGATTTCGCGCTGCAGGATATCCTGCGGCAAGCGGTAGTCGGGGATGCCCAGGGCCATCATGCCCCCGGGTATCGTCTGCTTCTCGAACACCGTCACCCGATAGCCCTTGCGCACGAGGTCGTCGGCGGCGGTCAGGCCCGCGGGCCCAGCGCCGATGATGGCGACCTGTTGGTTGCGCTGTGGCTCAAGTTCCGGCTTCCAGGGCTGAGTGCGGAAGTCGGCCGCGGCGCGCTTGAGGAGCCTCACGGACACGGAGCCATCAAGCTGCGATCGGCGGCACTGCGCCTCGCAGTACGCGGTGCAAATCCGCCCGCAGACGGACGGGAACGGGTTCGTATCGCGGATGATGGCGTATGCGTCGTCCACGCGGCCTTCGGCAATGGCATGAACGTACGCCGGGACGTCGACACCCGCCGGGCAGGCATGCTCGCAGGGCGCCTTCATCATCTCGGCGCATACGCCCGCCTGGCAGTGCTTCTCGCGGATGTGTGCGTCGTACTCATCGCGGAAGTATCGGATCGTGCTCAGGACCGGGTTAGGCGCGGTCTGGCCGAGCCCGCAGAGACTGGCTTCCTTGATCTGCTCGCCGAGGTCGACGAGTAGCTCAACGTCACCCTCAGAGCCCTGTCCCGCGCAGATGCGTTCCAGAATCTCCAGCATCCGCTTGGTCCCGATGCGGCACGGGGGGCACTTCCCGCAGGACTCTTCCTGAACGAACTCCAGGAAGAACCGGGCCAGGTCCACCATACACGTGGTGTCGTCCATGACGATCAAGCCGCCGGAGCCCATGATCGAGCCGAGCTCCTTGAGACTCTCATAGTCGACGGGCGTGTTGAGGAACTCGGCCGGAATGCAGCCGCCGGACGGCCCGCCGGACTGCGCGGCTTTGAATTTCCGCCCGTTGCGAACGCCGCCGCCGATCTCGTAGATGATGGTCCCGAGCGGCGTTCCCATGGGCACCTCGACCAGGCCGGTGTTGTTGACATGACCGGCCAGGGCGAAGACCTTGGTGCCCTTGCTCGTCTCCGTCCCGATGGACGCGAACCACTCGGCGCCATTCAGGATGATTGGGGCGATATTGGCGTAGGTCTCGACGTTGTTGAGCAGTGTGGGACAATCCCAGAGACCCTTTTGTGCGGGGAACGGTGGCCGGGGCCGTGGCTCGCCGCGCTTGCCCTCGATGGAGGCCATGAGGGCGGTTTCCTCTCCACAGACGAACGCGCCGGCGCCCATTCGCAGCTCGATGTCGAAGCTGTGGTCTGAGCCGAAGATGGATTCACCCAGCAGTCCGTACTCGCGGGCCTGCGAGAGAGCCGTGGAAAGGCGCTCAATGGCGAGCGGGTACTCCGCCCGCACGTATACGTAACCCTTCTGCGCTCCGATGGCGTATCCGGCGATGGCCATTGCCTCGATGACGCTGTGCGGATCTCCCTCAAGGACGCTGCGGTCCATGAATGCGCCGGGGTCACCCTCGTCTGCATTGCAGACGACATACTTGGTTTCGCCCTCGGCCTTGGCAGTGAACTCCCACTTGAGACCGGTCGGGAACCCGCCGCCGCCACGACCACGCAGACCGGAGTCCTTGATGACCTGGATGACCTGTTCCGGGGTCATGTCGGTCAGTGCACGCGCCATTGCCTCGTACCCGTCGCGAGCGATGTACTCGTCAATGCTCGCCGGGTCGATTTCGCCGCAGTTACGCAGGACGATCTTGTGCTGAAGCGCGAAGAAGGGGATGCTTTTCATGTCTAGGGCGGGCGCCTCGCCCTCTGCGGGGCGGTACATCAGCGCCTCCACCGGGCGTCCCTTCAGCAAGTGCTCAGATGTGATCGTGTCTGCATGCTCGGGAGTCAGCTTCTGATAGAACACGCCTTCCGGGTAGATGACTGCTACCGGGCCAAGATCGCAGGACCCCATGCAGCCTGTCCGGACGACCTTGACCTCGTCGCTCAGACCGTGCCGATCAATGGCCTGTTGCAGCGCATCGGCGACCGAATGGCTTCCTGAGGACACACAACTAGCGCCGGCACAGACCAATACGTGTGATCGGTATGTTGGCATCGGCTCGTAACGCTCCTTTCAGTAATGCCGCTCGCGGGGGCTTTGTCTCCTCGCGCGAGCTGGACGCGGGCATGAGGGCCCGCGCCGCGGCTATTCGTACTTCGCCAGGAGTTCAGCGACCTTGGTCGGCTTCACTCGATCGTAGATATCGTCGCCGATGGTGACCACCGGAGACAGTCCGCAGGCGCCGACGCAACGCACAATGTCGACGCTGAAGCGCATGTCCTCGGTGGTTTCACCCACGCCGCACCCGCATTGCTTGCACACCTCTTCGAGCACGCGTTTGCCGCCGCGCACGTAGCACGCGGTGCCCTGGCACACCTTTATGGTGTGACGGCCACGGGGCACGGTGGTAAAGAAGCTGTAGAAGCTGATAACGCTCTCTACCTGACCGGCCATCATGCCGAGGCGGTCGGCCACATGTTCTTGCACTTCTTGTGGGAGGTAGCCTACACGCTCTTGGACGGCATGCAGGATCTCGATGAGGGAACTGGGATCATTGCCGCGCTCTTGGATGATCGCGTCGATCTCGGGGTAGACTTCAGGAGTAATACACGGTGCTACCATGGTTCATTCGGCCTCCGATCCTACGGCGATGGCATACTCCGACACGGGTTGCCCATTCACGATGTGGTCCGCGAGGATTCGGCGCATGACTGCGGGCGTGACGCCTCCGTAAGTGACAGGCGGCGCATCGGGAAGCTCGACCTCGACCATCGGCTCCCTGTCGCACAGTCCCTTGCAGCCGGTCTGGGTGACTGTCACGTTCTCCAGATCCCGTTGGGCGAGTTCCTCCAACAAGGCGCTCAGGACTTCGCGGGCTCCCGCGGCGATGCCGCATGTGCCCATGGCAATAGTAACCCTCGGTCCTCCGTCTCCATCTCGAACTGATAAAGCAGCTTTGGCTCGTTCACGTAACTCTCGCAACTCCGCAACGCTTTTCAAGCTCGTTTTGCCCCCTTCCGGGCGGTGAGTTGGCGGGCTTTCGTAAGCACGCTCTGAATGCTGTGGCTTGACTGGACCACTAGTACCGGGCATTGCTAGGGCCGGGCTCAACGCGTGCCGTCAGCTCCCCAGCCGGCCTTATTGCTACAGGCACCGGCGACATCGGGTCTGCCTACGCGTGGCTCCCGGCCGCTTCAACTCCGTCTCTCACAAACTTCCCCAACCAATGGAGTACCGAAGGGTTGGTTAAACTGTCTTTGCCGACTTGCTCAATCACCTCCGAGGTGTCCACACTGAACTGTCGTCCATCGACGGAATGCTCATAGGAAAACGAGGCCCGTTGTGCCTCACAGGCCAGGGACTGCACCACCGCTCCCATATCTCCGAGCGGGGGCCGGTCGAGATGGCTCAACTCGAGTGTCCCCTGAACTTCGGTGCCTTCGCCCGGCGCTGAGATGATCTCTAGGTCGCCCCCGCAACGCCGGCATGTCGCCCGCAGAAGTGGCAGGCCCAGGCCGAGACGTCGTGTGCTGCGGGTCGTGTAGAACGGGTCCATCGCTTTCTCGATGGTCTCGGCGTCCATGCCGGACCCGTTATCTCGTACCGCGAATTTCAGTGTGTCCGCGTCGTGGTCTTCCCAGACAGCAACTTCCACCCGCGTGGCATCGGCCTCGATACCGTTCCGTGCCACATCAAGGATGTGCAGTGCAAGCTCGCGCATGGTTTCTAGTCCGGCTGCGGCATGAGCTCTTCCGCGAGGAGCCGGCCCCATTCCGCGGCGCTCACACGCGCGTCCGCCAGTTCGGCGCTGATTCCTGTCGTCGCGGCGCCGATGTCAGCCAGGAAGTGAGCGTCAGACGCGGTGACCAGGGGAACGTGGCGCAACTCGGGCCACCGTTCTCGCGCGGCTTTCGGTTGAGTGTGTTGTGATAACTCGTAGGCCGTAGCCCTCAAGTCCGGCGGGATGAAGCCCAGGACATGGAGCAGGCCATTGAGTGTTCTGTCAATGTGTGACGGGATGCTCATGCCCCCGAGATGGACCGTCCGTTCGGCAATCGCCTCGATAGACAGGTCCGTGCCGGTCACGAGCAGCCGCTCGTCAATCCCCGTAGTTTCCCCCCACATATTGAGAATGTGTTGCTCACCGAACACATCCGGGTTGTTTTGCAGGCCCGGCAAGTGGGCGGCCACGAACTCATCCATCGCGAGGGCGGTTTCGCTGTCGTCGAAAAGCGCGAGTATATGGACGCCTTCCGCGCTCTCCACCTCAAGCCCGACGAACACTCGGACACGAAAAGCTTCCGCTGCTTCCATGACCGCCGGGGCGTTCCGCGCGCTGCAATGGTCCACGACGCCGAGAACCCCCACACCCTTGCGCTCCGCCGTCAGCAGCATCTCACCGGGGCGCATCGCCGCGTCGCCACATGGCGAGAGCGCTGTGTGTACGTGCAGGTCGATGGCGACCTGGGCCGGGCGGGAAGTGGGTGTCGTGTAGAATGTATTGATGCCCTCGCTGCCGTCCAGGGGCATGACACCCTCCATCACCGCACACCCAACTCGTATAGCTCCCCGGCCAGTTCGTAGGCGGACCGCTCCGAGGTGAGGACCGGGATGCCCTCCTCCTCCGCCCGCCCCGTTGTGTCCTCGTCCGGGTAGAACCCGCTCGCGATGATGATCGCCGAGAGCCCGCCGAGGACAGCGACGGCCACGATATTCGAGTGGGTCTGGATGGTGATCCAACAATGGCCTGGCTTCCCGTTGGCCATCACGAAGCTGAGCAGGTCACTGACCAGGGCGCCGTCGATCTGCGTGTCCATGCCGGTCCCGGCCACGCACACCTTCAACCCCATCGCCTGGCACGCCTGTCTTACGGTCACTGGTCCCTCATGGCTCATCAGGCTTCTCCCCGCAGGAAAGTCAGGCGCAATCTCACGCCTTCGCCTCTCGGGCTCTGGATGTCCATTTCATCTGACTGGTCGTTGATGTTCGGAAGACCCATTCCGGCGCCGAAGCCCAGGGCCCTGGCCTCATCCGAGGCCGAGGACCAACCGGGGGTCATCGCGAGGTGAATATGCTCAATTCCGGGGCCTTGGTCGAACACGTTGAGGACGACCCGGTCCCTGTAGATGTCGACGGTGATGACGCCCGACTGGGCGTGCAGCACCACATTCATTTCCGCCTCGTAACATGCGACGCTTACCCTCTGGATGACGTCGTTCTCGACGCCACACTCGGCCAGTGCTCGCTTTACCGAAGTCGACGCCCGACCGCCCAGAAAGTAGGCGCTCCCCAGAACCGGAAACTCATGCTGGCAGATCGGCTGGTCTTCCATAGTCGTCCCCGTGGGGCCGGGTATCACGCGTCGGGTGGCAAGTCATCCCGGTAGGGACGCAGGCCGGCTTGCATCAGGAGTCCACAGGCCTCGTACTTCGAAAGCGGCGTCTGGAACACCGAGACCGTCTCCTCCCGTGCCGTCTCCAGCATATCGCTCCCGACCTTCTTGCCCTCAACAACAACAACCGCCATCAAATGCTTGACGGCGGCCGTTCGTATTGTCTGCTCTGTCGCCAGACCGGTAACCAACAAGGATCCCTCGTGAGCGAAAGCGAGGACATCGCTCATGAGGTCCGCGGCGAAACACCCGGAAATCTCAGCATCCAAGTTGGACACCATGAGAGCCGGATCGGCCTGAAGAGTTTCGGTGGCCTGGGCAAGCGTCAGGGCGCATCGCTCCTCCCTTGTGTGGCTGTACCATCTCACCAAGATACTAGTTTAGGGTGTTTTCTTCGGGTGTCAAGGGGTTTGTGCACAAATGCACAAATTGAACGCGACGGAACCCCTATCGAAAGCAAAAATCAAGTATGTAGAGACATCCACAATAGTGCATCTTGAGTTTAGATTGAGTTTCGACGCAAAGTGCGGATTGTAGCCGGCACCAGACCTCTCTCTGGAGAGAACTGCGGATCTGTCGCGACGGCCAACAGGATGTGGTGAGCAGGTAGAAAACGAATAGCGCAATATCATGCCATTCCCAATAGTCATGAAAGCTTCGTTCGGACTGGGCTCTCGCGGGCACTATCTGCGTCGGTAGGCGCGAGACGTCTCCACAAGAGCAACGAGGTTCTCCAGGCTCACGTCGGCCTGGAGTGTGATGCCCGGCTCGAGGATGTAGCCACCGCCGGATCCGAGGACGGCAGCCTTGCGGACGACTTCGGCCGTGACCTCGGCGGGCGTGCCGTGGCTCAGTGTCTGCTGGGTGCTGATCCCGCCGCAGAGAGTCAGGTCCTTGCCGAATTCGCGCTTGAGAGCGAAGACATCGAGGGCCTCGGGCTGGACCGGGTGGAGGATATCGAGTCCGAGTTCGATGAGATCGGGCACGATCGGCGTCACGTGCCCGCAGGAGTGCAGCATCGTCACCAGCCCGAGATCTCTGGCCGCGTCAAGCATTCGCTTGAGGCGCGGCTTGACGAAGGTTCGCCAGTCCCGTGGCGACATCATGAGCTGATTCTGGAACCCGTAGTCGTCGCTGATGAACACTCCGTCGGGTTGGTATCGGGCAAGGCCGGCGAGAGTCTGAAGATTGTACTCGCAGAGGCGATCGAGGAGTTCGTGAACGAATGCGGGCGCCCAGTACAGGTCGACGAGGAGCTTGTCCAGGCCGCGCATGAAATGGGCGCGTTCCCACAGGTCGCCAATCACGGCGAGGCGGAACTGGTCGGGATATTTGCGCGCTGCCGCCTCGACGGGTTCCCATCGCGCGGGCGCCCACGGATCGGGGAATTCGTAGCCGTCGAGAGCGGGCCTCGGGAACACCGGCCCGATCGGGCTGCCTCGGTCGAGATCGGAGGTACTCCACACGACGCCGAATTCATCGGTGATGGAAGCTCCGAATTCCTCGGGCGATGCGTACAGAGGCTTGCCGGCGGGACCGTAGAGGTACAGGTGGCAGTTAAGGCTCGCCTGCAGATCGCCTGTGCCGTAGTGCTTACGGAGAGCTGACTCAGCGGGCGGCGTGAACATGAAGTTGTAAGGGATGCGCTCGGTTTCTTCGTGCCGCAGTGCTGCCGGCACGAGTTCCCTGGCCGTCAACGCGTCTCACCTCGCGGTCATCGCAAAGCTCACACGTATCTTGTTCGTCACCGTGCACTCCCACTCCTTGAGCGAACGGGGCGAAATGGTGACGAAGGTACCCGGGTCTGAGGAGCGAACATGCCCTGGGGAGGTAGTGCCTATGACACGCAAAGCGTGCCCCGGGAGGGAGAGCAGCGATGACGCCGAGGGAGAACCTGCTGCGCGCCATCACCTTTGATGCCCCGCAGTATGTCCCCCGCCACGATGAGGGCGCGATGGCGGGCGTTCAGTACGCCGGGAACTTCCAGGTGGCGTGCTGGATCGATGCATGGGGCACGCGCTGGGAGACGACCCGCGATGACATGGTGCCCTTCCCGAAGGGCAATCCGCTTCCCGATCTGTCCCACATCGAGGACTTCGTGGTCCCCGACCCGCTGGCCCTGTTCGACGCGGACGACACGCTGCCCGACGAGATGGCCGCGATCCCCGACCGCAACGAGAAGCTCGTGTTCGGCCAGCAGGTCTACTTCCTGTTTGAGCGTGCCTGGGCGCTCACTGGGATGGAGAACCTGATGGAGGCCTTCTACGACCATCCCGATGAGCTCCGCGAGCTCCTCCGTCGGATCACCGACTACAACATCGCCATTTTCGAGCGGTACATAGACCTGGGCGTTGACGGCGTCGGTTTCTCGGAGGACCTCGGCAACCAGCGCGCGCTGATGATGTCGCCCACATTGTTCCGGGAGTTCTTCAAGCCGGAATATGCCCGGGCGTTCGCGGTGGTCAAGGACGCTGGGCTGCTGGTCAACTTCCACTCCTGCGGGTGTGTGCAAGACATCGTGCCGGACTTGATAGAGGTCGGCGTGGACATCCTCAATCCCGTGCAAGCTCGGGCGAACGACCTGCAGCGAATGAAGGCACTGGCTGCCGGGCGTCTGACGCTCAGCGGGGGCATCGACACCCAGCATGTGCTGATGCTTGGCACACCGGGAGAAGTCGAGGCGGAAGTTAAGCGCGTGTTGGGTATCCTCGGGCCGGGAGGCGGATACATCATCGGTCCCGATCAAGGCATGCCTTTCCCGCCCGAGAATATCGAGGCGCTATGGCGTGCGGCTCAGAGATGGGGCACGTATCCCCTAGAGATTAGCTGAATTCGGGTCCGGTCCCGAGTCTGCCGTGGGCGACGGTGAAAAGTATACTGCAGTCAATAGCAGCAACATCGAGCACGAGGTGATTTGCCGTGAGGAAGCTGTGGGTCGCGTGTGTCGTCAGCGTTGCCGTACTTGGAGCCCTGTGCGGCTGTGGCAGTCAGGACGAGGTAATCGGCAGAGGCCCGGCTGCCCTGGTGTTCACGGGCGATGGCGACGACTCGGTGAACATCGAGGTGACCTGGGAGGAGGACAATGGTCAGTGGGTCTCGAGGGATTTCACTCTGTACCCGCTGGGCCGCGTCGAGGTGCGACTGGCCGACCGTCTGAACTACTACGTCTCGGTTGACGCCAGCGCGTCAAGCAGCTCCGCACAGGAGAACGACGTACCTCAGAACGAGGTGCTGACGCTGGACCAAGGCGAGCCCTGCGACCCACCGAAGGGGCAAATGGGAATGTCGATTCAGCGCTGACAAGGTGCTGCGCCCGCTCCGTCGAAGTCTCGTGGCGTGCAGACTGGTGCATCGTGCCGTGACTACTAACCGCAGCAAGGAGCCAGACTATGCCCCTTCGTCTCGCCGTAGGCAAGAAGCACGTGTTCACCGATTGGTCCTTCGTGGAGCCGGGGTACGGCGTGAGCTGGTCCGGCGCGCCACAGCCGTCGATGATGCCAAACGGGGTCAAGATCGTCACATTCAGGCCGACGCTGCAGCCTGAGCCTGTTGTGGTGAGCGAGAAGCCCTGGGAGGACCACTTCATCAACGGGTATGCAACGTTCTTCGAGGATGAAGGACGGATGCGCCTGTACTACGAAGCCTTCGCTGAATATGGCAGCGGCGATTTCAGCGCCCGCCTGTGCTATGCTGAATCCGAGGACGGCATCCACTGGGTGCGGCCTGAGCTCGACATTCTTCCCTTCGGCGATGAGCATGGCGCTCACGTCCACAAGGACCCAACCGCGCCGCCCGACGAGCGCTACAGAATGGTCCACAGCGGCAATGACGAGAAGGGAGCGTTCGTCGCCGGGGCAGTATCCCCCGACGGCATTCACTGGACGCCCATCGAGGAGCCCCTGCTGCGCTGGGCCAGCGACACACAGACGGTCGTCTTCCGGGATGAAGCGTGCGGGCACTACAAGGGCTACTTCCGCGGCTGGCCCCAGGGAAACCTCTGGCACGGTCGCCGGACCGTGGACCATGCGGTCAGCGACGACTTCCGCTCCTGGCCGGACCCCAGCTTCTGCATGGTGACCGACGCGAACGATCCCCCGGGGACCGACATCTACACTAACGGCGTGACGCCATGGCCCGGTGCGCAGGACGCCTACCTCGCGTTCCCCTGCTTCTACCCGCGGACCGCCGACACCATGGAGACGCACCTGTGGGTGAGCCGCGACGGGGCCGTCTGGCACCGGCCCTCACGCGAGCCCTTGCTGGGCTCCGGGACGCCCGAGACCAATCACTTCGCGGGCGTCGTCGCGGGGCAGGGCATCATCCAGACCGCCCCCGGTGAGTGGTCAATGCTCGTCCAGCCCAAGGTTTTGACCCACAACGAAACTCACTACGAGGGTGGCTGGTGGAACAAGGGCGGTCTGTGGCGGGCGACGATCCGCGAAGATGGTTTCATGGCTGTCGAAGCAGATGGCCGCGGCGAGCTGTGGACTTTGCCCTTCACTCTCGAGGGGAACCGGCTGGAGCTCAACGCTTGGACGCATTTCGGCGGCGAGATCCGCGTGGGGCTGATCGTCGAGGGTGAAGACACGCCCGCTGGATTCGGTGTGGAAGACTGTGACGGGGTGTCGGGCAATGCCCTGTGGACGAGCCTGACCTGGCGCGGGAACCGGGACCTGTCGGCGCTGCGCGGCAAGACGGTGCGCCTGCACTGGGAGATCACCCGCGGTCGCCTCTACGCATTCCGCATGGCGCAGTGTTGATTAACCAACGACGCATGGCCGTGGGGTGTCACGGTTTGTGTGACGGGGCCCCACGGATGGCCGTAGTAATGCCTCATGGCAGCAGGGCCCCGAACCGTGTGGAGCCGGGACCCAAGGCCATTACGCGTTTTTCGACACAGCGCCCGTCATGGCCGC
>JALGSS010000486.1 GCA_029821745.1 Candidatus Zipacnadia bacterium | reverse complement strand
GAGAACACCGCGTAATCGTTCTCGGGGCCGGCGAAGTACTGCATCGACGTAAGCGCGGGGAGCAACTGGCGCATGACATTATCGCTGGACAGCGACACGCCAATGCTGAGCATGATGTAGATAATCAGCAGCTCGCGACGAGCCACGCTGGGGGACAGCCTGAGGAGCAACACGAGCCCGGAGAGCAGCAAGAGCCCCATCAGCGCGGGTACTGAAGGCGTGCCCTCCGACACCTGACAGGTGTGGGATATCAGCGACACCTTCTGAACCCATAGGCTGCCCACCGCGATCAGGGCGACCCCGATTGTGGCGCTGCGCCACGTGAGTCCGCTTTGTCGCGGCGCCTTGGCGTGGGCTGTTGATGCACTCATGCGCGCCTATTCGACGGGCCCCATCCTCGCGCCTCCCCCACTGCTCGCCGGAGGCGTCTTTCCGGGTCCGCACCCGCGTCCGGCCAGGGCTTTTGACGCAGGTGGCGGCAGTCGCCCCGTTGCATGCTTTTGCGAAGAGCTTCCCCAATCTGATATATTAGAGAGGACTACACTCCATTGGTGACGAACTGCAGGCTCAATTCCAATCTAGAGGGAGGGTCACCCACAAAGCAAGACTGCCGTCCATGCCCCACGCCGTCCGACACTACCGCAACGAGTTGCTGTGCACCGCAACCCAGATTAGGGAGGCCGCGGGATGACGTATGAGCAAATGCAGGCCAAGCAACTGAAGCTGAGCCTGCTCCTCGCAGCGCTGTTCCTCGTCACGATGTTTGCCGTGCCTTTCATGAACCAAAGCTTGGGGGACCGGATGTTGACCCCGGTACTTGGGCTCCCGTTCGTGTGGCTCTTCGTCGGGATCGTGTTCCACCTGGAGTTCTGGATCATCGCCGTAGTGTACACAATAGCGTCCAACAAGTGGGAGGCTGAGTTGACCAATGGTTAGTCTCCCGCTGATTGCCGCTATATTCGTCCTTGCACTGACGATGGTCATCGGTCTGTTGTCCGCCCGGAAGACGAAGACCCTAAGCGATTATTGGGTTGCGGGCCGCAGCGTCGGCGTATTCACGAACGCTTCCGCCATCTCCAGCAACTACCTGAGCGCCGCCTCGTTCCTGGGTGTCGCGGCGTTCGTCTGGGCCAACGGCTTCGACGGCGTGTGGTATGCCACCGGTTTCGCTGCAGGCTACATCCTGCTCCTGCTGTTCATCGCGAGTCCGCTCAGGCGGTTCGGGCAGTACACGATTCCTGACTTCTGCTTCGGACGGTTCAATTCCGACCGCCTGCGCCGAGTCGGGATCCTGTGGACGGTGGTCATCTCCTCGCTGTACATCATTGCGCAGATGGTCGGCGTGGGGACGCTCATGGAATCGATCATCCCAGGCATGCCCTGGGTACTGGGCGTCGTCCTCCTCGGGAGTGTCATCACTCTGTACGTCGCTTTCGGTGGCATGACCGGCGTCACCGTGACCCAGATGCTGCAGTTCTGGATCATGCTCACTGCCATGATCGTGCCCTTGTTCGTTCTGCTCCCGAAGCACAGCTACTCAGAGCTGCTGATGCACGCCATCTCCGACAGGGGCGGCATCGTCGCTGATGCAGAGCCCGAGACCGTTGAGGGCACGCCTCTGTTTGGCGACAAGGAGACCGATAGGTTCCCGGACTCCAAGGCGTGGGCGCGACCCTTCGCCAAGTGGAACCTGTTCGGCAGCGTGTCCTTGCTGATCGCGCTTGTGTGTGGAACTGCGGGACTGCCACACATCCTGGCCCGCTTCTACACGAACCCAAATGCCGCGCAGGCTAGGTGGTCGACCGTCTGGGTCCTTATCTTCATCGGCGTGTTCTACATCACGACGCCGATCTGGGGCACATACGCTAGAATGGTGCTGGGGCCTGACGCCGTCATCGTCAAGGATGGCGTCAGCAACCCGAACACGATGATGCTGATCACCAGCGCCGAAGCGGGCGATTGGGCCAAGGCTCTGGTGGCGGGCGGAGCGATCGCCGCCCTCTTGTCCACTGTCTCCGGCCTGCTGATTGCTCTGAGTTCAGCCTTCGCCCACGACTTCTACGGCGAGATCCTCAAGCCTCAGGCCAGCGACAGGCAGAAGATGCTGGCGGCGAAGGTCGCCGTACTCATCTTCGGAGCAGCGGCCATCATCGTCGGCATCGGTTTCAGAGACGCCAACATCGCGTGGATGGTGGGCCTGGCCTTCGCAGTCGCGGCCAGCACGTTCTTCCCGCTCCTTGTCTGCGGGATCTGGTGGCGCAAGATGACGGAGCCAGGCGCTTTTGCGGGGATCATGACAGGCGGTTTCATCTCGGCCGTCATCGTCATCGGCAAGCTCGCGGGCATCTGGGCCTTTGAGCAACCGGCCATCATCAGCGTGCCGGCGGCCTTCGTGGCGATCTTCGTGGTCTCGAAGCTCACGTACGATGCCCAGAGCGAAGAGACTCGTGAGGGTCTGGAAACGACCTTCCATGCACTTCACAACCCGGAAACGGACGCGCCCGTCGAGGTGGCCGAAACGGCGGAGTGATCCGCTGCAAGCGAGACGCGCGTGAGTAACACGGGTCTGGACTCACATTAGGGGGCGCCATCTGTGAATGGCGCCCCCGAGTGATTCATGTATCCGCGATGAGGGTGAGTCCTAGTCGTTGGGGTTAATCGTCCAGCCGCCGATTGGCCACTCACGGCCATCGAGACCCAATCAACGGTACTGGGACCTGCGACCAGCCACCTCCTCAACGCGCGTATCCCGAGAAGCACCACGATCCATGCGTTTCTTGTGCTGTACGAGATGCCCTTCTCCCATTTCCTCAACAGAACCGACCAGGCCCAAACAGCAAGGCGTGCCCGCCCCGCTATATTGTCGATGAGATTAGCAGGAGTCTCCGCCGTCCATCCCGAACACGTTTCGAGGGAGACGCTTCGCCCCACAGAAGAGGGGGGTACACTGCGAGGGAGGCACGGCCTGTGGCTAGAGTGATGCTAGTCGACGACGACCCCAGTATCCTGAGAACTATCGAGATTGCACTGCAAGCAGTGGGACATGAGGTCATCCGGAAGGCGACCTCGGCCGAAGAAGCGCTGGCCGCACTGTCGGAAGACGCTCCGGACATCATGATCGTCGACGTGATGATGCCGACGGGGACGGAGGGCTTCCATCTGGTCTGGGCGGTGCGGCGACTGGAAGACGAGGTCGTCGCCAACGTGCCCATCATCATGGCCACAGGAATCCATGAGACGACGGAATTGCGTTTCTACCCTGACAAGACCGACGGCACCTACGAGCCGGGCGAGTTCCTCCCGGTTCAGGGCTGGGTCGACAAGCCCATCAAGGTAAACGAACTGGCATCGCAGATCACGCGTCTGCTTGGCGCAGTTGGATAGCCCCGCCGGCAGTTAAGCCCGGCGTGACCGGCTCCGGTCGCGCCGGGTTGTTGATCCCCCAAGATCGATTCCCGGACCTCCGCCGCGGTAAGTTTGTGCGTGTGTGTTCCTCTGTGCACTGGCGAGCCGCTTGCATGCGCGGGAACGCGTCTGCTATCATCCCCGCTGTCAGGCGCACCATTGCAGGGCTGCCGATCCTGCCCACGCCGACCCACTGCGCCGGAGGCCCCGACCATGCACGCGAAGTACGAGCAGACGCATCCCGACGACCTGCAGGCGATACTCGAGGACAGCCCCGTGGCTTATGTCCCCCTCGGCACGTACGAGCACCACGGGTTCCACCTGCCGGTTGGGTTCGACGGCATCAAGGCGTACGAGCTGTGCCTGCGTGCTGCCGAGCGAACCGGCGGCGTGGTGATGCCAACGCTGTGGTACGGGATCGGCGGCGGCCATGTCGGCTACAAGTGGACGCTGATCGTCGAAGAGGAGCACCTGCGCCCATTGCTCGCCACAACAGCCGAGCGACTGGTCGCCTGGGGCGCGAAAGTGGTTGTCCTGTACACGGGCCACTACGCCGGGGAGCAGGTCGCGCTGGTGAGGCAGATCGCCGAGGAGCGCGCAGCACAGCACCCGGGCGCGCGCTTCTGGGGTGTCACGGACCCGGACATCACGACGCCACTGCCCGGCGACACACAACGCGGCGACCACGCGGCCAAGTACGAGACGAGCATCGCCATGTACTTGCGCCCCGAATGGGTCAAGCTCGACTACCTAAGCAACAAGCGAGCAACAAGCGAGACCCGGACACGGTGACGCTCCCCGAGACGCCCCGCCTGGAGGGCCGGCAGTACGACCCGTCGGACCCGCTCTACGCAGTGTGGGGCGATGACCCCGCGACCACGGCGTCTCCGGACGCAGGCAGCGTGATCGTCGAGGAGATCCTGGAGCGACTGACCGAGGGCGTCCGCGAACGTCTCGCCGACCTCGACCGCGAGGCCTGATACCGGCACAGGCGAGGTCGCGCTGGAGCGCTCGCCGGGCCTACGGCGTCAACTCAGCCGCCGCCTGCAGCGCGTCGTCCCAGGTCCCGGGCACTACGCCAAACCAGAAGCCGAACTCCCCGGGCTCCCGATCCGACGGCCCGAGGATCATGTAGTTGTGGGACGCGGATCGAGTGCGTAGCAGCGCGTCCTCGAAGGGCACGTTGTCG
>JALGSS010000485.1 GCA_029821745.1 Candidatus Zipacnadia bacterium | reverse complement strand
CCGGCGTTGTACTCACGCCCGTTGTCGATGCAGTCGTCGATCAACAGGCTCCTGACAACCTGAGGCTGCCATTGCGCCTTCCTTCGTTGGTTCGCATCCCAGCAGGAGGTCGCCCAGGCTATGTGGGCCCTGAGGTCGTCTTTGAGGCCGACCAGGAACTGCTCAAAGGAATCGCAATGACCGAGACGACTGTGCAGGGATTCCACCAGAATCCGTGGCAGGTTGATGTCGCCTTCAAGCGACCCCACATTGCTCTTGCCATGGACCATCAACTCCGTGCAGCCGCCGAAGGCGAAATCGGGCAGGTCACGCTCGGTCACGCCGAGGTGCGCTGCGCGGATGGCCGCCAAATAGGCTTCCTCGTTGTAGAGGGCCGGCAAGCCTCCACCCGTGGCAATGCAGTCCAAAGCCGCGTCGAAGACGCTTTCCGGAGCGTCCTGGTGCAGGCGCAGCGCCAGATTGGGCCTGCGCATGCCCTCCGCGGCCTTGATGCACAGGTGTGTGACCTCATTCACGCCCGAAGCGCCGTCTTCAAGCAGGCCCCCGATGGCGACGTTCCAGGCGCTATTGATGTCCATGTTCTCCCACACACGGCGTATCCAAGCGACGACCTGGTCGTCGCTGATTGCGCCAACCGACTTGTCACGAGCGTAGAATGGGTACAAGTCTTGGTCGAACCGCCCAAGGTCATCCGGCCCGTCTACATACAAGATGAAGTTCGTGCCGACTATAGCCTCATAGAGCGAACGAGCCGGCTCGAAAGGCACACGCTCCAGGGCCGACAGCAGTTCGTCCTTCGTGCGTTGAGCCTCGTCGCCCTCGACTGGGGCCTGTCTGACGTGCGTGAGCACACGTTCGTGCAGCGTTCGCACCGCGTCCAGCACGAGACTCATGGCGCGGGCGAAGCCGATCCGGTCGGTCTCTCCCCGGGCCTCGGCGATTGCACGCGTCCGCTCGATTCTCTCGGCGTAGCCGGCGAGCCCCTCCTGCAGTATCCTGCGGTAGTTGGGGATACTGTGCGTGTACCCCGACACGCCGGGGTAATCCCTGAGAGCTTCGTCCGTTGCCTGGAGGGCTTCACAGACACGCGGGTCCGTACAGGCTTCCAGTTTCTGCTCCAGGACAGCGCGGTTGTAGGTCATACAGCTCGAGTAGTGCCACTCCACCGCCTTGCCTCGGGCGTAGATCGATGGCGAACACGGATACAGCGTTTCACCGCTGTACGCGGGAAGATCCACATACTGCAGGTAGCCGGCGATCGCCTGGGCAAACCGCACAACAGGGGGTTCATCCGGACACGCCATGTACCCGGCCGCGAGGTGCTCACCAACGGCATGCAGGGCTGCCGCGTCGATGCGCACGGTTCCGCTCTGAGCGTCTGTGGTTGCCATCAGATGTCCCTCATTGCAGTTCCCCGGGCGCCCTTGGTCTCAGGTTGCACGGCTCCCGGGCGATTGCGCTACGAGCTTGCCGTCAGAACGAGAATATCTCGTGCCCACGCACGCCTGTTATCAAGTCTATCACAACCCACAGCCCCGCACTGCAGAACTCTCCGAAGATCAGCCCGAGAAACCCCGGGAGGAGCCGCTGATAGATCTTGTGTCCGCCGAACTTCAGCACAGACGTCTTGATGACCCATCCCAGGAAAACGGGGAACCAAAAGTTGATCATGGGCCAGGAAGCCCCCATGAGGTACCCGATCGGGTGGAGCGGCCACCACAGGTGCGTGCGATGCATGTAGGCGAGTAGCCACATCGACGCCGCACCGACGCCCATAGTGGCGAAGGCGACGGGCGTAGCCGCCTCACCGTCCACGATCAGGTGGTTCGTCCACGTGCAGTACAGGTTCTTCGTGTAGTAGGTCGTGAACCACGTGTTGAGCGCGGTCCCACCGTGGGTGTACATCAGTCGCAGGTAGGCGAAGTATGAGATGCCCATGGCCAACAGGACGGAGATAGCCATCGCGCCCATGAGCGGTCGGCGGCGAATGCCCCCGTCATCGGCGATGCGCAGGCTCTGCATGATCCCCGGCATCAGGGGACTGCGGTTGTCGAGCATGAACAGGTGATCGAACAGGCCGAGGATGGCCAGTGAGCTGCCGCCAATAGCGCGAGTGCCGACCGTCGCGAGCATCATGTTGAGTGGACGGAAGGGATGCTGCACGTACATCATCCCGCCCTCGCAGACGAGACGCACCGCGATGATGTGGAGCATGAAGTAGAGCACGAACATCACAAGCGTCTTGCCGAAACCAGCCCCCGCAACGCTACCCCACAAGCACACCGCCCCCAACCCGGCGATCGCACCCCAGAAAGCCCAGCGATACGGTAGGGCTTCGGCTTCTCCCAACGCGTCACCCTCAGCCCCGGACCTGCTGGTCCCGCTGCCGGTCACAGCCGACCAGATCGCCGCAATGCGCGGTCGCGCCGCCCCAACGCCGAGGAAGAAATACGTGAGAATGCCGCCGACCATCTGATGGGCCACGAAACGCCGCACCGGGTAGGCTTGGACGGAGGGCATGGGGTAGCCAATGGCTTGCCCGACCACCTGCTGGAACAGGAAAAACAGCAGGAAGAACCAAAGGCTGAAGGAGAGTTCGCTGGGCAGGACGTACGCCAGGCCGATGATGCTGAACAGGAATCGTAGCCACAACGGCGACATCGCGTTCCACGGGCGCTCCGTGATATACGTGTCCAGCGCAACACGATGGACGTTGATGCCGGGCACGGTCGGATAGTAGTGGTGGATTCCGTTGATAGCATGGATGACGAAGGGTATCGCGAAGAACACCCACATGGTCCGGTTGGTGAAGAACGATGGCAGCAGCGCCTGTCGGTCCTCATACCGTGTCATCTCGACGGGAAGCTGGATCAGCGGGAATACGAGCTTCTCGTCGTCGACCCAGCGGCGCCGGAGCAGCGCGGAAGCGGAGAAGAACACCACATATACGCTGAGAACGAGCACGGACCAGGCTGCCAGTGGGATGACCCACTCGTTCCACGGGATCGGTGTGCCGGGACGGAGACCCTCGTACAGGCCGGTCGTCGCTCGACCGACTGCCGGGTGCAGCCACTCGGGGAGCTCCGGCCACAGCGTCTGCTCCCACTTGTTCTCCTCGCCGGCAAAGTAGAACGGCCCCGCCATGTACGGAATCAGCAGGCCGGTCAGACCGAAGCTCGGGATTCCGGCCGACACGAGCATCATACAGTAGACAACCAGCAGCTCTCCGGTCGTCAGCCCTACGCCGAGTCTTCGCGGCACCACATTGATGACTGCAGCGATGATGAGCAGGAGGAAGAACGCGCTGATCGGGAACGCGGTCAGGCCGATCCACGTGCCCTGCATGACGAGGTCACTGTACGGTGTTGCCACCGCGATAAGCACGACGGCCAGGAGACCTATTGCTACAGCGCGCGGGGTCATTCGGGACTCCCAACAGGATCCACGGTCAGCGATCAGGACTGAAGGATACTGCTTTGCGGGGCCGACAGGCAAGAGCGCGAGTGTGCGCTAGCCTGCTCGTGTCTCCGCGATCTCCGGCCAGTTGAACTCCGGCCTGTACCCGAGGTCACGGGCCGCCGCCGACCAGTCGAATACTGAGTCGCTTCTCCCGGCCACGATGTTGTAGCACCCGTAATCGATATCTTGCGCTTCCAGAGCCAGCTCGACAGCCTGCGCCACGTCCCTTGGGTCCACATACACGAACCACGGCCGTTGTGTCTCGGGCGGCCGGCCGGGGCCCGGATTCGCCCCGTCACCGGCAATGACGCCGGGGCGCAGGTGGATGACGCTGAGTTTATGGGCTTGGTGGTATGCGGAGCCGATGTCCTCCCCAAGGCGCTTCGAGAGGCAGTAGAAAAGGTCACCGGGGCC
The DNA here is from genome assembly GCA_029821745.1 of Candidatus Zipacnadia bacterium. Taxonomy (GTDB): domain Bacteria; phylum Armatimonadota; class Zipacnadia; order Zipacnadales; family JABUFB01; genus JALGSS01. The sequence continues at coordinate 1,778 of JALGSS010000485.1, read as the reverse complement.
GAACCGCATTGGGTCGCCAACCTGGTATGGTTGCTCGACGCTTGGCATCCCGCCACATGCGATCACACTGGAGACGCTCACAAGGCGTCCCACGTCAGCTTCAACGCAGGCTTCCGCCACATGCCATAGACCTTTCACCATCACATCGCAGAACAGCGAAACAGGCTTGTCATGCCGCCCGCGGACCAACGCCACGAGGCTCACAACTGCATCCTGCCCCACACAGGCGCTCTCCGGGGCCGGTCACATCCCCGAGGGTCAACTCACAGGTGTGTCGGAGCCTCCGCACAACGAACCCACCCAGATACCCAGCCCCGCCGAGAACCAAAACCTTCTTCATACACGACCGCCTTTCTGAACGTGCATCAACGTGCACTTGCGTCCCAGGGCAGCCGCGCCCATGCGCCGGCCGTCTCGTAGGGGCCTCAACTGATCGTCCCAGCGCGCTTCCCGCCTATGCGGTCGACGGCGTCAACACCATCGACGTGCGGTACCGTGCGACTGCGTCGCCATATCACATCGTGAGGTACGTGGCCACATCACGTAGCGCGTTCAGCCGCCGGCCGTCGGAGTGCCCCGAGAGCGAGAGACGCCGGCCAAGGCGCCCCACCGAGAAGCCTGGCGCCTTAGGGCCGTCGCCATCCGCATTCAGTCGCTGTCGGACGCCGGTGTCAGATCGCCGCTCTCAACCATCGCGGCCAGACGCCGGTGTCAGATCGCCGCTCTCAACCATCGCGGCCAGGGGGTTGTCCTCGATGTCCAGAGGGAAGTCCACGCGGCCGCGGCAGCGGCTGGACTCGTAAGCCCCGAAGATGATCTCAGTCGCGATGAGCGCGTTGCTCGCGTCGAGTTGGCACTTCTTCCCGGCCTCGAGACAGTCGATGACGTCCGCAATCGCCCGCTCGATGAACATCGGACCGTGGATGCTCGCGCCGCCCGTGTCTGGGACAGTCCACTCGGAGTCCCCCGCCGGCCGGTAGCGAATTGGCGGCCCGTCCGCGCAGCCGACCTCGATCACCCCGTCGCTGCCCACGAGCTTGTTGACGCACCCAACCGGGTTCGGGCCGCCCGGCGCACCCGTCATCACAAGCCCGAACACCCCGTTCTCGTATTCCACGAGCACAACTTGCTGGTTTTCGTTGTGAGACCCGAACACCAGGTTCTCGCTCCGATAGTCGACCTGTCCGAGCACCCACTGGGCCGGCGTCTCATTGTTGAACAAGCTGAACATGTCGATGAAATGGGTCCCTGTGTCGTACAGGTTCCCCGCTCCACATTCCAGCCGCTGGAGGTCGCCGATCTTGCCGTCGTCCAGCATCTGCTTTGCGAGCACGAAAGGCTCACCATAGCGCCGCTGGTGGTTGAAGGTAAGTTGCACTCCCGCTGCCTCCGCGGCAGCAGCCATGCGCTTCGCGCCGCCCCAAGTGTCGGCCATCGGCTTTTCGCAGTGGATAGCCTTCACACCGGCCCTGCACGTGTCCAAGACCATTGCCTCGTGCAAGTGCATCCACGTGCATATGCTGACGACGTCCAGATTCTCGTTGGCCAGCATCTCGTTGTAGTCCAGGTATACGCTCGCGACGCCGAAGGCATCAGCGTATGCCCTGGCGTTCTCCTCGACGATGTCCGCACACGCTACGATCTCGCAATTATCGAGCGCCGCATAGGCGTTGCCGTGTGAATACGCCATGGCATAGCCCATTCTGTCGCCGCGCTCTTTTTTCCTGCCGGTCCCAATGACCCCGACCCGAAGTTGCGCCACTGTCAACACTCCCTGA
>JALGSS010000484.1 GCA_029821745.1 Candidatus Zipacnadia bacterium | reverse complement strand
TCCGCGAACAGGGGGCGTGCAGTTGCCGTCCCGCCCCAGCCGTGGAAGAACCCGGCGGCGTCGGGCACGCCTCGCGATAGGGTCTCCGTGCTCTCGCTGTCTAGCCTCGTATCGATCACCCCGACCACCGTCGCACTCAACTCGCCGAGGGATGCGTTCGTATCCGCGAGGAACCTGGAGGCGTCCGGGAGCGACGCCGGGTGAACGTATCCCGCGCCCGACGGCCCGATGATGAACTCATCCTGGTCGGTGGCGGTCTCGAAGTAGTACTCCTGGACCACGGGCGCGATCTCGCTCATCAGCGGCTGCATCTCCCACCCGAAGGGCACCTTGCCGCGGGCCTTCGCGTCCCACAGGTACCACTGCCGGGTGAGCAAGATCGGGATGGAATCGCCGTCGCTGAGCACGAAGCACAGATATGCCTTCTTCTCTACCGGCGGCGCACTCGACGCAGGACGCACGGGCAGCGTCGCTCGAAGCGGCCTGATCTGCGACAATAAGGATAGATTCGGTGAGTTCGTGCTGCATAGCGTCCGGAGCCCGTGTTCGGAGCCCCACTTGACGTAGCTTCCCTCGTTATCACGGCAGACCCAGCCCCACTGGATTGAGCCCTCCGGGAGGCGTCCGAGTATCTCGCCCTTAAGCGCACGCTCCTCAGGAAAGGCCGGGTCCGTTGACAGGTCGCACATGAATGCGCCGCGCATCATCGCGTAGTCGCGGACCAGTAGCCACGCGCGGCCGGGCAGACACGCGATGTCCTGCGGGGCGAGAATGGGGAAGAGGTGGTCGAGGGCCCACTGCGCCGCGTGTACGCGGTCCTTGAAGCACCCCTTCAGGTCGAACCGGAGGCGCAAGCCCGCGAGGGCATCCGCCTGCTTGGCCACATCCGGGGCCACCGGCAGCAGGTTCATCAGCGCGCCGATCATGCAGGCGGCGTTCTCAGTCTGGGGCTCGTCGGGGCGATAGACCACCATCCCCGCCGTCTCCGAGCCATATTGCTTCAGCGCCCCCGCGAAGTCGGTCCACGTGGGCGTCACCCCGTACAGCTTGTCGAGACGGTCCACCCACATCAGGTCCGCGTCTCGGTTGAAATCATGCATCCCGACAATGAAGAGGCGCGGCGTGGCGCGGTTCACGAGACCCTGAAGGGCCATGAGTGTGATCCGCTGGTCGAGCTCCAGGTCCTTCGCGTCAACGACGGTCATCGTGGGCGGTCGCGCCGACGCGAAAGCCGGGCGTGCCGGAGCTTGCGCGGGCAGGCTTTGCTCAATCGTCGTCAGCGTCTCCTGGCCGACTGCGAGCGAGACGCAGGCCAGCGCAAGCAAGAGAACCATGGGGGACCCTTCCGCGTCGGTATATTCTAAGCATCCGAGGCCGTGAGGCCCGGTTGCGTGGTGACGCATCGTCCCTTCGTCCTCACAGTCCGGCCGACCTCTTCGGGTCTCGCCGGGCTCGTGTCCCGTCCGTGTGAGCCTCGGTCAGGCCACATCGCGCCACTTTGGCAGGGATGTGGGGGTGAACCGCGAATTGGTTACCAAGGATGTTCAGGAGGTGATGCTCGGCGGACAGGCCGTTCTACGGCCTTGGTTGGGGGGCACTGCGTATATTGCGAACGTGCAAGACGAGACGTTGCCGTGTTGAAAACAACACCCGCGTCTCAGGACGCGCAAAAGGGTTGGTGGTGAGTTGTGAGAACGCGTCTGGTATTCCTGGTGCTCCTCGCATTTGTGGTCATGGCCTGCGCCGCCTCATGGGCCGCCGATGGTGATCGGCTCGCCCAGGTCCGCAGAGTCCCGACCGTCAAGGGGCCCAGGCCAACCGCACAGCCACGGATCGTGCCCGTCGACAGGACGAAACTCATCCTGCGCAAGCTGCCGGACCTACAAGTTGAGTTGACCGGCTCGAGATACGCCGTCGCCGGCAAATCCCTCGCGTTGACGGTGCGCGTCCTCAACAAGGGCACTGCAACAGCCCCTGGTACAGAGCGCGGCGGCAAGGGGTACATGGTTGATCTCGTACTCTCGTCGGATGCCGATATACCGATGAAGTACGCGGTCTGGCCCGGGTATGCAGGAAAGACCGCCGATGACTTCCTCGAGGACATGCTCCTGCGGGGCGGCAGGATCAGTAACACACGCGCTGTCCCGGCTATGCGTTCGACCGTATACAGGATCTCGGTCCCCATCCCGAAGAGAACCCCGCCGGGGGTCTACTGCCTCGGCGCGGTTGTCGATCCGGGCAAGAAAGTCGCCGAGCTCAACGAGAGGAACAACACTGTCTGCCACAGAGTGCTGATCCGGCCTGCCGGCGAAGGCCCCGTGCGGCCCCCTAGCGGCGTCTGGATCATGCCCTATGCGGTCGGTGGGACGCCCCTGTATAGCATTAAGTCCAGTGGACGCACGGACTACTGGGACTCCCTGAGCGGCAGGCACATGATCAATGCCCCCTTCGGCTCGCGGCTGGGATTCCGCCACGACTACCACAACTCGATACCGACCAAGGCTATCGCCCACTACCGCTGGCTCTTCAAGCGACAGGGAAGCACGACGTGGGAGGAGTTCACCGAGCCCGTACGTGTGAGATACGTGCGTGAGAAGGGCACGCAGGTCTCCTACCCGTCCTACCCGCTCGGCCCCAAGTCCATCGCGGGCAAGAACCTGTATGAGTTCAAGCCTCATAAGCCACCTACAGAGACCGGCGCCACGACTTACTGGCCCGCCTCTGGGGCCCTGGGTGACATCTACAGCGGCTTCTGGAACACTGTGGCCGAGCCCTGGGGCCTATACGCCGTCAAGCTGGAGATCTTCGATGCAGTCGGGCGTCAAGTGGGCCCGAGCCGGAGCACCTTCCGATTCATCGTCCCCAGCGGCAAGACGGGTGACACGATCAACACGCGCATAGCCGCACCGTCGGAGATTGATGCCGGTGGCTACAAGTTCGCGCTCATGACCGACAACCGCCAATGCCATGCGGACATCGATCCCCCCGCTATCGGCTCCCTGGCGGTCGCAGACGAGTGCGGCTTCCTCCTTTACACGAACAAGGTGCGCGACAGGGTCACCATCGCCTTCAGCGCCCTGCACCCAGCGAACGATGCCGTGTTCCGCTTCCGCGTGATCCGGGGAGTGAACACTGTCGCGGTGACCAACGCCTCTGCCGAGGTAGCCGCGGCCACTGCCGGACCGTACACGGGAGACGGCCACGGCAATTTCACGGCCAACTTCCGCATTCCGGACCTGCTGGGCCCGGTGTGCACGGAGAAAGCCGCTTTCTCCGAGAACCTGCACGTGTACGCGAAAGCGACGAACGGCTGGCATCGCCGCCTCAACAACCTGGACGGTCACTTCGTGCGAGCATTCGCTCTCGCCCCGAAGTAGCCGTGTGACGTCCGCCAGAGCACACCAGTGGCGCCGGCAGACAATCCAGCCGGCGCCACGCTGTTGCTCCCTGGCTGTTGGGGAGTGCGGTCAGTTACGCTCGGGGTAGTCGACTTCGCTCACGGCACCGTCTCGATCTCCGGCGCCGGCCCTGAGCGAATCAGGTCCTCGATGCTCTGCGGGTTTAGCTCCGACAGATATCGCAGCAGGTCAGTCCACGATTCATGGAAGCCGAACCGCGGGAGCTCCTTCGCCGCCTCCTCAACCGGCCAGCCCTCCTCGATCACGCGGTAGGCGGCAACCATGATCCCCGTGCGGTCCGACCCCATCTGGCAATGCACGTACACCGGGCAGTTCGACGGATCTCGCAGGATACTCAGGAACTGCGCCACGAGCTCGTCGGAGGGCTCCGTGGGGTTGAAGCGAAGGCGCGCGTACTGAAGCGCCAGGCCTGCCATCTCTTCGCGGTCGCCGTGGAGTTCGCGCAGGTTCACGATGGTCTTGATACCCAATCGCTTGAGCCCGGCGAACCCCTGTTCGTCGGGCTGCGCACCCCGGTACAGCGTGGGCGAGATTTTCGCGAAATTGGCCACGAAGTCGACGCTGGGGTCAGGAGAGGCAAGCGCCCACTCGCCGGGCCCGTGCAGGTCCAGATTCTCCGGGTGCATCTGGAAACCGAAGTACGTCAGAAGGCCTCGACCGGGCCACCAGTGAGCGGCACAGGCGATCGCCACGACCGCGAGCGCAACCGCCCACCACGGCGGCCGTCTTCGCTTCATCCTACTCATCCCGGCGTCGCCATCCGACCTCTCGGCCATGGGGGCCTCCCGCGAACGAAACATCCCGGCCATCTGCTGTCCTTTCACTCCTTCGCCTCGGACAGCAGACCTCCCCTGCGTTGC
>JALGSS010000483.1 GCA_029821745.1 Candidatus Zipacnadia bacterium | reverse complement strand
GGCCTCAATGGGCTTGCGGAACCGGACCTGGAGGGATATCGCGCACTTGACGTTGTTCGCGTCGCGCGCGGCGATCATTTCGTCGACCTTCTCCAGAGTCATTTCCGGCGGCTTCTCGATGATGGCATGCTTACCCGCCTGCATCGCGGGGACGGCGAACATGGCGTGGTACGCATTCGGCGTGCAGACATTGATGACGTCGATGCGGTCGTCGGCCAGCATGGCCTCGAAACTGTCCGCGGGCTCGCAGTTGAACTTGCCGCAGAACTCGGCCAGACGCTCCTGGTTCAGGTCCGTGGCGGCTACAACCTGCCCCTCGTCGGCCGCGGTGATCGCATTGCCGTGGAAATCGGATATCAGGCCGCAACCGACGATACCGAAGCCGAACCTGTTGTCTATCATGGTTCCCTCCAGAGTGCTGTTGTGTCTCCCCCAGTGTCACATTGTCTGACAGCACGGGCCCTCGTGCCCCGGCATGCCGCGCCAGGGCAATGGATGAAAACGACGGGCACCCGTGTGGTGCAAAGCGAGGATCGCTATGGGATCAGAACTACCTTCAGTGCCTCCATGCTCTCGACGGCCTCGAAAGCCTTCTCCCACTCGGCGAGGGGCAGCGTGTGGGTGACGAGCAGATCGGCGTTCACCTTGCCCTCAGCGATCATCCAGATGGTCTTGTCCCAACTCGCGTAGGCGGTGGACATGCTGAAGTAGAGGGTGAGAACCTTGGTCATGGCGGCGTCCCAGTCGAGCTCGACGGGGCGCTTGCCGGTGAGGCCGATGGCGCAGATCTTGCCCCACTTGCGGGCGAGCTGGACTGTCTGAGCGATGGCCGGTGGTGCACCGGAGCACTCGATGACCAGATCCGCGCCACGCCCGTCGGTGAGCGCCAGGCACTTCTCGACGGGGTTCTCTTCGGCGAAGTTGACGACGTGGTCGATGCCCAGCTTTCGGGCGGTCGACAGGCGCAGCTCCTCGTCCCCGGGAGCGCCGACGATCATGACCTCGCGAGCGCCGCCGGCCTTCGCGACCTGAGCAGCGATCAGGCCGATAGGTCCGGGACCGGTGACGACGACGAAGTCCCCGACCTCCAGCGAGCCACGCTCGACGATGTCGGTCACGCAGTTCGCCGCGGGCTCCACCAGCGCCGCCTGCTCGAAGGTCATGCCGTCGGGGATATGATGCAGCAGCTTCGGCGGGTACTTGAGGTACTTCGTGAAGGCGCCGTCGATTCCCCAGCCCGGAGAGCGTTTCTGCGCGCAGTTCTGGATGTGGCCCTCGCGGCACAGGTAGCAGGTGCCGCAGTGCAGTGTGTGGGGTTCTCCGACCACACGGTCTCCCACCTGCCAGCCCGTGACGTTGTCGCCGACCTTGACGATCTCGCCCGAGAACTCGTGCCCCAAGATGACCGGGGGCCAGTATGGGAAGGTATCGTGCTTCACATGAATGTCAGTGCCGCAGATACCGGCGGCCTTGACCTCGATAAGGACTTCGTCATCCGAGTTGACGGGCTCGGGAACGTCCTGCAGCTCGATGAATCCCTCGCCCTTCTGTGTCTTTACCAACGCCTGCATGGTTGACTCCTTGGGGCGGCCGGTGCCCCGGCCGCCGATACTTGCTTGCGGTCTACCTGAACCCGGTCACTCGATACCCACGGGCCTGCCCGCCGGTCTCGACGACCTCGGTGACGACATGGTCGCTGACGGCCTCACGTGTGTTGCCGTCCATGGTGACGCCGCCGCACTCCAGCAGCGCGTGGGCGATCATGACCGGCTTGCCCAGCACGTCGTAGGCCAGAATCTGTGGGTGGCCCACTTGCCCGGCAACAACCTGCCCGGTAGCCACTCCCACGCGCAGACGGGCCACTCCGGCCTCGCCCTCCAGTCCCTCGACGTACTCCTTGAGGGCGTTGCGCAGGGTCCACATCGCGCGGACGGCCACTTCCTCGAGCCCTGGACCGAAGGTTATGAGCGTGGAATCGCCCATGTACTTGATGAGTCGGCCGTTGTGCGACAGAGCGATGTTGCCGGCCCGTTCGTAGAACCCCTGCAGAAACGCGACCATGTCCTCAAGTAACATATTGCGAACCGCAACGTTGAAGCGGTCCATGTCGGCAAAGCAAACCGTGCGCTTCTCTGTGGTCATCGGTTCCCTCCTCGTTACGCAGTCCCGCACCAGTCAGAGATGAATGAAAGGAGTATGTGTGCACTGTTTATAACGTCAGAAACCGGCATCTGTTCCTGATTACTGTGCGCGACCCCCAATGACCCCCCACCGAATACAACAGTGGGGATGCCGAGCTGGTTGTTGTACAGCCAGGCGTCGCAAGATGCCGTCATGGCCGATACCTTGCAGTCTTGCCCCACGCTCTCACAGGCAGACTTCAGCCCTGTGACAAGCGGGTGGTCGGGGTCGATGACGTTGGCATCGTGCCGGTAGGTGAAGTCTATCTCGAAGTTCTCGGCCAGCCACTCGTCGCCGGAGTTGCGCAGGGCGTCGCGCATCTCCTCCATGACCTGCTCTTTCGTGCGGTCCGGCAGAATGCCCAGGACGCCCTTGAAGACGGCCTTCTGGGGAGCCTGCGCGGGCCAGTCGCCAGACTCGAGTTGGCCGATGGTCAGCGGGGCCGGGTTCTCGAACTGGTCGAAGAGCGGGTACTTGCCCCTGGATTCGGCGAGGCAGCGGTCATGGTACTCGGTGAACAACTCAATGGCCTTGATCGCCTTGAGCAGGGCACTGACGGTGCCTCCGGGCTTGCCGCTGTGCCCGGATTGCCCGTAGATGGTGGTCTCGAACCAGACCGCGCCGCGCACCTGGGGCAGGATCACGAACTCGCTCGGCTCCAGGACGATCGCGGCGTCGGCGGTATCGCCGGTGCGGACCATGGCGACGGAGCCATTGCCTCCGACCTCTTCCTCAATGACGAAGTGGAAGATCAGGTCGCCGCCCGGGGTGATGTCAAGATCCTTCAGCAGCGCCAGAAGCGTCCAGGCGGTGACCAACTGCCCCTTGGCGTCGCAGGCGCCGCGTCCGAAAATCACGCCGTCCTTGACCTGCGGATCGAAGGGCTTCTCCTGCATCGAAGACGGTGGTACGACGTCGATGTGCGTGTTGAACAGCAGGGACTTGCCGGTCCCGCTGCCCTTCTTGATGGCGCGGATGCACGGCCGATCCCCGTAGGCCAACTCCGTGGGATACGAGAAGTCCGGGTCTTCACGGATCGCTTCGGTCACAGGGACATACTCGACAACGTCGGCGAGGCCCTGAAGGCGCTCGTAGAGCAGTTCCATCGCGGGGCGTTCGCTGCCCGGCATGGAGGGGATACGAATGAGGTCACATAGTAAGTCGGTCGCGTCTGACCGCCGGGCCTCGAGGGCGGCCGCGACCCTGTTTGGGTCCATGCGTTGGATGAGGCTCCCTTCTCAACAAAAGCTCACGATGCCACAGAACCTATATATTACAGTTCTTTGCATCACAAGAAAAGGCTGCTGAGGAGGACCTTAGATACCGCCTGGCATAGGGATGCTCACCAGGCCCCGGTTGGGCCAACAACCGTGAGGCTGTGTTGAAGAACTCACCTCGGTAGCTGCGGGGTAGAGAGACCCGTGCCGGGTCTCAATGACCGGGGCCCCGGTCGCTGAACGACGCGACCACCCCGCAGCTAGCGAAATGAGGACGACCAACGACAACAGCCGCAGGCTGAAGACCTGCGGCTACGAACGCATGGGGGCCATGACCTCACCACAACCTACGCGAAGAACCCTTTGGCGTTCTCCCCGCGGATCAACGCCTTCTCCACGTCGGATAGGTCCGCCTCGAGCATCTTCAGGACTGCTGACTCCAGGTACAAGAAGGGCGCGTGGCTGCCGAACAACACACGCTTCACGCCGATATCCCGGGCCAGCTTCCCCACGCCGCCGATTCCCTCAATGTGCGAGATGTCCACGAACAGGTTCGCCGGGGTGCTGTGGGCGAAGGGGCGGGCCGCCTCAAGGTTGCTCGCGTTGAGGATGATCAGCGGGACGGTGGGGAATCGCGCTGCGAGGCCCTCGATGGGTGACAGGTCCACGGGCGAGACCTTCGCCAAATGGTGGTGCAGCCGCTCGTCCTGGACGCGCACCGCAACCTGCACCAGCAAGTCGGCGGCTGTCGCCCTCTCCAGCAGCCTCTCGAAGGCCGGGTCAGCCAGCTCGTAGCCGTGGTACGACGGATAGACGCGAATTCCCGCCGGGCCCCAGTCGATATACTCGTCCAGTTCGTCCTCCCACAGGGGGTACGTCGGGTT
>JALGSS010000482.1 GCA_029821745.1 Candidatus Zipacnadia bacterium | reverse complement strand
TCATCTCCGCGTGGCGCAGATGCCGTTCGTCCTCGCCGAAGCCCTGGCCCGGGTAGGTGCCGAGGTTGGCGATGCTGACCCCGTACTTCGCGGCTGTTTCCTCGATGTCCCGAGGGTTCACTTCTGTGGGGTCCGTTGAGAAGTGGGGCGCGCGTCCCCACAGGTCGACCTTCTTGAAGCCCGCCTCGGAGATGATTCTGAGGGTGTCGTCCAGGCTCTGTTCGCGGAGCGGGTACGTGCAGGTTGAGACTCTGCTCATGTCCATGTATCGGTGTCCTCCAAGCTAACGGAGCGAACCCACTCGGGGCTTGCCGCGTTGACTTGTGATAGCTGCTCTCGTCTCGGCGCAGAATGCAGTGTGGGATGCAGGTTTGCGCAAGTCGCAGCAATAAAGACCTTTCGCTGCAATCTGGTCTTTCCCCTTCTCGCTCCACTGCCGGCACGAGCCCCCGCTGGTATTGCAGGATTCCGGCTCCGCGCGTCGTATATCGGAGCATGGATGTGCCCTCCGCGGCATGCTCGCACGCAGTCTGCTCTGATCGACAGCCAGGGGGATCCACCTGATGCCGGTAAGGCTTGCGATGATTGGTCTGTCCCACTCGCACTCCCACGGGAACGCGCAGGCGGCGGCGATGGTTGATGACGTCGACCTGGTGGGGATGTGGGACCCGCAGAGCCAGCTCGCATGGCGTCGTGGCTCCGAATGGGCGGACTACCACCCAGGTCTGGCGATCTATCCCACTCTTGAGGCGGCGCTGGATGACGGAATCGATGGTGTCATTGTCGACGGGCCGCCGCACGAGAACATCCAGCTGGCGCAGACGGCCCTGGAGCACGACAAGCACGTGCTGCTTGAGAAGCCGGCCGGGCCGGAGCTCGGCAGATGGGTTACATCATGCGCTACAACCCGGGCTTTGAGCTGATCCAGCGGCTGAAGGCCTCGGGCACCCTCGGCGACGTCTTCTCCGTGCGAGGCCGGATATCGTGGGAGCGAGCCTCCTACGACGGCCACATGCCCGAGATTGGCGTTCTGGCCGGCGGCATGCTGTACGAGTTGGGCTGCCATCTCCTGGACCTGATCGTCGCCCTCCTGGGCAAGCCGGATCGCGCTCACGGGTACTTCGGGCGTCACAAGGACCCGGGGCGACGCTACACCGACAACGTGGTGGCTTGTCTGGAGTACGCCAACGCTTTCGCGACCATCGACTCGACGGCGATGGAAATCGGCGCGCTCCAGAACCGCTGCTTCGAGGTCTACGGCACGCGGGGCACGGTGATCATCCAACCCCTGGAACCCCCGGAGGTCGTGGTGAACCTCGAGGAACCGAGCGGAGAGTTCCGCGCCGGCTGGCAGAGCGCCCGGATTCAGAAGCTGCCCCGCCACGTCCGGGACCTGGAGGAATTCGCCGCGTGCATCCGTGGCGAGAAGAGCCCCAATTACTCCCTTGAGCATGACCTGGCGGTGCATGAGACGTTGCTGGACATGTGCGCCACGGACACTGACGACTAAGTGAAGCGGGGACGCCTCGCTGTGGTTGTGTTGAAGAACCGTAATCATGGGCACGGGGTGTCGTCCCGCTCTGTAATCATGGGCACGGGGTGTCGTCCCGCTCTGCGGGATGCGACGGGGCCCCGTGCAAGTCACCCCACAGCCATGCTTGGTTCCTCAACACAACCCATTCTGGGCGTCCCCGGCTTCCCACTTCTCTTCCCGGTCTGCAGGCTACCTCGGGAACCAGATGTCCACGCTGATGTTCTCCCCGTGCGGTACTCCGACGCCCTCAGCATAGGCCCAGTTCGGCGGCGATGTGTAGGCCGCCGTCGCGATGAGTGATGAGCATCTGCGCCCGTCGGCGAGCACAAGCTCGATCCAGAAGCGCCGGACCTTGAAGTAGTCGCGGTTCGAGTTCTCCAGCACGAACCGGTTGCGGAACTTCAGCGTCTTGATGGCCTCCGCCGTGAGCGGCACAGTAACATCCTCGGCCCAGGCGTCGTCCGCCACGTTCCCACCGGCCTGGACCATCTGGCCGATCTTGACGCCGTTGATGATGGCGAAGGTCGCGTATCTGCCTCCGCCCTCCAGGCCCGCGCCGTCATAGTGCAGCCGGCCCTCCGTGGCGCTCTGCAGGTCCGGTCTCGAGTCTGCGGACGAGTTGCGGGCGGAGCGCGTCGATGCGCATGTCGGCCCAGGCGGCCCAATCGCCGCTGGAGTTGTCGTCCTCGCCGACATCCGAGATGATCTTGATCCGCACGTCCTGGCCTGCCCACGGCGTGAGGTCGGCCTCGATGTCGGCCCACTCGTGCTCAATGACGACGCGAGTGGCCGCGACGGTCTGGTTGCCTTCCTCGTCGACAATCGCGATCTTGTATAAGATACCGTCGCCGCGATCGCTGCCGTCTCCCTTGCCGACGGATGCGCGGAAAGCGGCTGGCATGTCGACAGGGACGCGGATGGGATCGTAGATCGCGAAGGTGTACCCGACGCCCCCGTGGTACTTCGCCACGTATGCGTTGGCGCGCGTGTCGCCGAAGTCCGAAGTCTCGGTCTCTCCCCGCATGGCGCGCCCGACCTCGTAATTGTCGGGCACGTCCAGCAGTTCTGGATGCCCCTGCTCGATGCTCATTCCGCGTTCGATGGTCGTTGCCAGTTCGCCCGCGCGGACCTCAATGGCCAGCACGAGGGTCTCTTCCTGTACGGGCTCACCCAGGTCGAAGCTAACGGCCCCGGCGACACCGGGCTCAAGCCTTACGGCCTCCGTCTGCTCACCCACGGTCACGTCGAAGTCGGCGGGATGGGCCAGGTTGCTGCTGAGGGATGCCTTGAGGACGTTACCGGACAGTGAGACGTCGGCATACGCAAGCGGCACCACGGTGAAGTCGATCCACTGGTCTTCGAACTGGCGCCAGATCCGGTCACCAGCCTTGGCGTCTAGCGGGATCTGCAGATCGTGCTCCGCCGCCCCGTGCACCACCAGACGCTCCCCAGGGACGACTTCATCCCGGTGGCACGTGAGCCCTGCATCGGGGGCCGGCGGAGCGTCCTTCGTCTCGACGATGTAGCTGAAGGCGCCCTCGACGGGCATCACATACGACAACCCTCTCGCCTGACGAATGCTCGCCGGGCCAAGCTCCTTCTCATCGAAGTCGAGCGCCGTCGCGGTGACCGCATCGATGGCGAAGCCGCACTCGGCACCCGCGTATGGGATGATCTCGGCCCTGCCGTCGGGCAGATTGCGGCAGATCCCGATCCCGTTCCCGGCTGCCTTGTCGAAACGCATGAACTTGTCGCGGCCATCGACGAAGAGGTGCGCGGGTGTGGCGGAGTAATCGCAGCGATGCCCGTTCTGGTCTGCGCTGATGACCTCGATATCGCCATCTTCCGTCCAGCCCATATAGCCATTGGGGGGCAGGTCAATTGCGCGCCCGTGGGCCGCCACCTTCATGCGTCGGTCGCGGCTTCCGTTGACGGCGGTGATGGTCCCGTCTTCATACCGCGTGACCACCTGCGACAGCCTGTACGCCCCGGAGGCAACCGCCGTCGATGTGTCCTGGAGTTCACCCGCAGCGCTCGCGTAACGGATCTCGTCGGCGCTGGACAGGCAATAGCGGCTGTGAAGCTGCTGGAGCATATAGTAGCTGCGCAGGGCGTTTTTGTAGCCGCCGTCGAAGGTCAGGTAGCCGGGGTGACCGAAGGCGACAGTTGCTGCGAAGAAGCGGTCGTAGGACGCGTCGATCTCCAGGGGAGTACGTCCGTAATTGTACTCGCGGCCGTAGAACATGCTGGGCATGCCCATGCCGAAGTTGCAGCACAAGTCATGCATCTTGCGCAGGTCGAAGTCCACGAGCCAGGGGTTGTCCGCCGGGCGATAGCGCTGGTCCTGGCCGTAGTTGCCGTCGGTGAGCCCACAGTACGAGAAGTGGTTGTTGCCCTCCGAGTACACGGGGCCATTCCACGCGGCCTTCTGCAGCAGCATAATCTCCCCGTAGGCATAGTAGACGGCGGCAAAGGTGCCCGCGCCCGGGACGCGAGGGTCGTAGTCCACGCGCGTCCACGGGGCGACGGCTGTGTGCACGTCGCAGTAGGCGGTGCTGAATTGGTATTTCTCCTGCAGCTTCGGCGCCAGCTTCGCGCAGTACTCCACCGCCCGCGCGGGTTTCGGCGCGTAGCAGCGGGTCCACGCGTGCTGGAGCTGGTTGTCCGGCAGGCGGTTGACCATGTCATAGGACCAGAACTCATTCACCGGGGCGAAGTCGGTGAAGTTGTTGTACGGCCCGTAGGTGAAGCCCAGCTCATCCTGCATATAGCGGGAGTAATCGGCGGCCGCCTGGTCGCCTCCCTTGCCGGGGGCGGCTTTCGTGCGGAAGGTGAAGCTCTCGCCGCCGTCGCGCCACATGGTCTCGTGATCGGTGACGACCACCTGGGTCATCCCGTACCGGTGACAGCGCTTCCAGTAGGCCCGATCGCTCTCCCGGTTGCCCGCGCCGTGAGGTCGCCAGAGCTTCGTGCCCGTAATGTGCTTCCACGGCGATACGGGGTTCGCGATAGTGGGCAGGACTTCCTCGTAGCGCGGTGACATCGTGATGAAGAACCGCTCGTAGCAGTCGTTGCGCACGCCGTCGGTCTTGTTGATGTACCGCGCGCCGCCGCTGTAGCGCACCTGGTCGTCCTTCACCTGATTCTCCGCCCAGGGGGTCGACGCATTGGACAGGTACCAGTCGATATGCCCTGTCAGGAACAGCGGCGAGTCAGATGATCCCGAGATGGCGACCGCCGGACGCGTGGCGCTGTAGGTGTAGAATGGATTGGTGACCAGGCGCGGGTCCCTGAGCCCCGTCGCGTACCCGAAGCGCACCTCGGCCACGTTCCCGCCTCGCGCGATGGTATCTATGACCAGGGACTTGCCCCAGATGCGGTACGCGTACGTCACCTCGGCCGACACATCTCCCGCGCTCAGGCGCCAACGCGACTCCACCGCGTCCGCTTTCCGCACGGTTCCCAGGTGCTCGGCCTTCTCCGGCGGGACTGCCTTGCCGCCCGCCCACAGGTAGACGCCGCCATCATTGCAGGGGCGGATCGTCTGAGCGTAACCGGACCAGCCGGCCGAGATGTCGCTCCAGGTCCCGGCCTTCGGCTCGAGTCGGTATGTGAGTGTGCCGTCGGCGCCCTGGTAGGTGAAGGTGAAGGCGGCCCCGTCTTGCGCCAGCTCATTGGTGAACTCGTCGGTCAGATTCGCGGGGCAAATTGTCTCCAGCCGGTTCGGGAAAGGCAGCTTACCGGGCCCCGTGTTCGTGCCCGAGCCCTGGCCCGGGAACATCGGGATGCCCCTTTCCGGACGGGGCTCGAACTCCAACGGCTCGAACTTCTCGGTGAACGCCGCCAGGTTGTCCAGGTAGATGAACCGGTCTTCGGTGTTGCGCCCGTTGGTGACGATGATCGCCTTGAGGGTCCCGCCGCCCTCGACGCGCTTGATCTGCTCCGATGTCAGCCGGCGGTGCAGCAGGAACCACTCTTGCCAGCGCACGGCCATCAGCGAGATACTGAACTCGACGCCCTGCGCGTCTGAGAAGAGCAACGTCACCGTTACTTGCGGCGTCGAGGGATCGCGGCCGAACCAGTTGTTCCCGTAGACCCACAGGGACACCGCGTCGAAGGCTTGGGGGATCGCGATCGGCTCGGGTGGCAGGATGCGGACCGTGGGCGACCCGCCCGTGCCCCTGTAGGTGAGCTTGCCGACGTACTTGCCCCAGAGCTGCTGCTCGCGGGAGGCGGCGAAGCTTGCCTCGGCGTTCTCGCTCTCGACGGTCCATCCGCTCAGGTCCTCGAAGTCCACCAGCGGCGGTGTGTCGTCTTCCGTTCGTCCTGCCCACTCCATCTCGTAGGGGCGCTTGCCGATGTCGTCGCCGTCCTGTGCAAGCGCGCCGGCCGCAAGCAATGCGAGTATCATCCAGACCATAGTCCTGTCTCCTTGCTCATCGCGGCGGCAGGCCGCCGTCGGTATCGCCGATTGCGTTGACGGAAGTGGGTTAGCCGTGGGGTGCCGATGCCGTACAATCGGCGGGGCCCCACGGATGCGCTCAAGATAGCCAACGGTCCTGCGGGGCCCCGGTCATAGAGACCGGGTACCGGTCTCGCTACCCCGCAGCTATCTAAGTGAGCCAACCAGTATTGATTTCCTCGCCGAGACGGTCAATCCTCTGCCTCGGATGCAGCAGGAGGCCCAAGCCGTCGTGTTGAACCCTCCTCCGAACCCAATGCAGACCATGGAGCCTCAACTATGACGGAACAAGAGACGCGCATCGGGATCATCGCCGTCGGCAACGAAATGCGGAGGGACGACGGCGCGGGCATCATCGCCGGGCGGGCCCTCGCCCACGAGCCTCTTCCTGACTCAGTGAGCGTGCTGGACGGCGTCCGTGGTGGAGTTGAGCTGTTGGCGGAGGTGGAAGGCCTGGAGTGCGTGGTCATCCTGCGCGCGGCAGAGATGGGCGCAGCTCCGGGGACAGTTCTCGTCCGGTCTCTGGCCGAGTTCGAGGAGGAGCAAGGCACGGCAGACGCGTCTTCGATGCCATTGAGTGACCTGTTCGAACTCGCCGGCCTGGCGGGCGCAGCACCCGAGGTCCATGTGGTGGCGGTGCAGCCTGCCGAGATCGCGCCGGGGTCCGGCCTGAGCCTTGAGGTCGGGCGGGCCATCGCGCGGATGGTCGCTGACGCGAAGGCCCTCGCGGAGCGTCTGGCTGTCAGGTAACGCGCTAATGCTGAGCTGAGAGTCACGGCGCGGG
>JALGSS010000024.1 GCA_029821745.1 Candidatus Zipacnadia bacterium | reverse complement strand
CCGGATGAGAGCCTACTTCTGGGCGGACCCCGGCGGCGGGCAGCACCCGGACGCGCGGCGTCAACTCGACGAGCCGATTGTCCTCGAACCAGGAGACACTTACGCCGAGGATGACCCCCCGTGGATGCTCATCTACGGGGCCAAGGCCGGACAGGGCGCGTGGCAGGCGATGCGAGAGGTGGCAGAGGGACTGCGGGCGGTGCAGGTGTCCGTGAAGGCCCCGTAAGAGGCCTGAGATACGCGTGCGAGGCGGCAGAATATACAGAAAAGGCCCGCGAACGTCTTCAGTTCTCGGGCCTCTTCATACTATTGTACGTGCGTCGTCGTCGTGGCCACTGGCGGCGCGTCGGGAGTATCGGATTTGAGACGGTAGCACGGCGGACGATCGGGGAGACGTACGTCAATGTACTCGGCCCGGAGATTCCGCTCCCTCAGATGCCGGTCGATGGCGCCCGCCAGGATCACCTTGCGGGCCAAGTTGTCAGGGCCGCCCATCTTCACCGTGACACCGGACCCGGGTACAAGCCGGTAGTCGAATCGCTCCTCGAGGTGGAGGTCGAAGTCGAGGTCCATGTCTCCTTGGCGCGCTCCCTCGATGCATGCGAGAACGGTCTTGAGGCAGTCCGGGTTCAAGTGGCCGCCAATCACTCGGTCGCGTTCGTTGTTGTCGTGAACGCGAGGGTATTCCGGCCCGGGCCGGGCGGTGTGCAGGATTAGTACTCCCTCCCGGTCCACCAGAACGTACCCGTTCGGGGCCTTCAGGGCAAACACGGGTTCGCGCTGCTCGATGCGGAGCGTCACCGTGCCCGGTAGGTCGCGGTCCACTTCGGCGTCGAGCACTCTCGGACACGCCTTCGCCTGGCTCGCCAGACGGCTCTCCGACAGGAAGATCGTGTTGGCTCCCGCTGGTACCTGGAGTGCTCCGGCGACCTCGTCCGCGAGGCCGGTGTCGGGGGCCTTCACGAACACCTCGCGCAAGCGGAAGTAATCCGAGCTCAGAAAGCCCGCAGTTGCGGTTACCGCCACGAAGATTGCTGCCGGCAGCAGGGCCCGCGAGAAGCTCCGGCTGACCGGATGCGACGGACGCCGGGTGTGGTAGCGGGCATACGTGGTTGTCGCCGATGGCATCGGGCTCCCCTCCCTGGTTCGTAGCGTTGTTCGACGATGACGAGAGTCTGACGCCTGCATCCCCCGGTTACCTCGAGGGCTCACTTCTCGTCCGGCACCAGCGCCGGGGCGATGGTGTTGATGTCCCCTGCGCCGATCGTCATGACCAGATCACCTGACTGAAGCTTGTCCGCGAGATAGGCCGGGACTTCGTGCATGTCGTGCACAAGGCCAATCATCTTGCCGGGCTCCTGGCGGCGAACCTCGTCCAGCAGTTCAGCCACGTCGAAATCCGCGAGGCCGTCGTCGCGGGGTTGGTAGATATCCGTGATCACCACGACATCCGCATCGTGGAACGCTTGCCCGAACTCCGCCAGCAGATCACGCGTGCGACTGCGCAGATGCGGCTGGAAGATCGCGATGATCCTGCCCTGGTGAGTCGCTCGCGCCCCGGCCAGTGTCGCCGCCACCTCTGTTGGGTGGTGGGCGTAGTCATCCACGACGCGAACCCCGCCGCCCTGGCCGATTTCCTGGAAGCGGCGGCCGATCGTCTGGTAGGAGGCCAGCGCCCGGCTTGCCCTGCACAAGTCAAGTCCGCTTCCCCAGGCGACGGCAAGCGCCGCCAGTGCATTGAGAACATTGTGCACGCCGATAACTTGCAGGTGCACGGGCCCGATGCGCTCTCCGGCGCACTGGAGGACGAAATCAGTGCCCGTCGCGGCAAGCTGGACATCCTCAGGCGTGAGTTGAGCTCCGCCCCCGAGGCCGTAGGAGATCGTGCGCGCCGGCGAGCGCTGAGCGATGCTCGTGGCCGCCGGACAGTCGGCGTTGTAGACCACGAAGCCCGCTGGATCCGCGACGGCTGCGAATTGGCCGAAGGCCTCTGTCAGGTGCTTGAAGGTCTTGTGCTGGTCGAGATGGTCGGCTTCACAACTTGTCACGACCTCCGAGCACCCTTCGTAGTTGAGGAAGCTGCTGTCGCTCTCGCAGGCCTCGAAGATGATGTGCTCACCCTTGCCGATGTGGAAGTTGCCGCCGAGAAGTGGCGATGCGGCCCCCACAAAGACGGTCGGGTCCAGTCCGAGATCCAAGAATATGGTGGCCGCCATGGCCGTGGTCGTGGACTTGCCATGGGTCCCGGTTATCGCGATCCCTTTCCTGCCACGACACATCCAGGCCAGGAGTTCGGACCGGTGATGGACGGGCAGGTCGGCTTCCCGGGCCGCGACGATCTCAGGGCTGCTTTCCGGCACCGCCGTGGTGCGCACCACAACGTGCGCGCCGGCGATATTCTCAGCCCGGTGCCCGATGTGTACTGCTACGCCGCCATCACGGAGCGCCCGGACGGTGTCGCTGTCCGCGACATCGGAACCGGAGACTGTGTACCCGCGTTCGATCAAGGCCTGCGCGAGGCCGCTCATGCTGATCCCGCCGATACCGGCGAAGAAGACGTGCTGCTCAGGAGACAATTCCATTGGCTGTTAGATTCAGCCCTATGCGTCAGCCCGGACGGTCGTTGCGCCGCCACGGTCTGCTCGTGGATTCTGATGAAGGTCTCTGATTCTAAACGACCGACGCGCCACTGGCAAGGCAACGACGGCAATACGGAAGGCCACCTGCGGCGACCAGAGGACTCAGCACGCAAACAGGCACTCGATCGCCGGAAGACGAGCAAGCTTCTCTGCCTCAAGCCGAGCCACGGCGCGCCGCCTGGGACTGTGCGAGCGCCTCGATGATTCCCGCTATATCCCTGGCGGCGTTCGGCTTCGCAACCTGGCGGGCCGCCTGGGACATCGCGTCTCGGCGCCCACGATCGGCCTTGAGCGCGAGAACCTGCTCGGAGAGCCATTTGCCGTTGACATCCGCGTTGTCGACCAGGATCGCCGCGCCCGCCTTGACCAGGGGCTGGGCGTTCATGGACTGGTGTGCGGCCGCGTATGGGTACGGGACGATAATGCTCGGGACGCCCATGGCCGCTGTTTCAGCGAGACTGCTTGCCCCCCCGCGGGTGACGGACAGGTCGGCGGCGGATATCGGTAGCCACGGCTCTTCGTGGAAGGCGTGGCACTGGTATCGCGGGTCCTCACCGAGTACACTCCGTGAGCGCTCACGGACTTCGTCGTGGTCGAGCCCCCCACACAGATGGATGATGTGCATGTCAGGGCCGGCCATCAGCGCGGGCAGTGCGTCCAGAAGCGAATAGTTGAGAGTGCGGGCGCCCTGGCTGCCGCCAGACATGAGCAGGACGAAAGCGTCCGGCGGGATACCGAGTTGGGCGCGCGAATCCTCTCGCGAAGCCTGCGCAAACTCCCTGCGCACCGGCTGACCGACGACCGTTGTCTTCTCCGGAGGGAACGAAGCGGCGGCATCCTCGTAGTGGGTCGTGATTCGGGTGGCCCAGCGCGCGAGCATCCGGTTGGCCCGATCCGGCAACGCGTCCGACGCATGGCAGACGGTCGGAATCCGAAGGCGGGTCGCGGCGAGAACACCGGCGACGCTGACGTAGCCGCCCGCGCCGAAAACCACATCGGGCTTGAACTCGCGCAGGATGCGTGTGCACCGGCCCTTGCTGCGCCACAACGCCCAGAACGCGGGCACCACCTTCAGCGACAGGCCGTAGGGGAATGGTTGGGCCGGGATGAGTTGGTGCGGCAAGTCCTGTTCGGAAAGGATCTTGCCGTCCAACCGGCCTTCGGCGCCGATGAACAGAACGTCGGTCGCGTTGTCATCGACAAGTCTTTGCGCAACTGCGACCGACGGGAACAGGTGGCCCGCCGTGCCGCCGCCCATCAGAACTGCGCGCACCGAGGCCCCTCCTCTTTTGACTGTGCGGCATAGCGTGAGATCGCCAGGACCATCCCGGCGGCTATCATTGAGGAGACCAGGCTGCTACCACCGTAGCTGATGAAGGGTAGGGTCAATCCAGTGCACGGCATCGAGACCGTGGCCACTGCGACGTTTACCAGCGACTGGAGCCCCAGGAGGGCGCCGATTCCACACGCCAGAAGCCATGACAGCGACGTGCCGGAGCGCTCGGCGATTTTGAAGCTCCTGGCGGCCATCGCGAAGATGAGCAGCAGGATCAACGCCGCGCCGACCAGCCCAAGCTCCGCACCGATGACGCAGAAGATGGAGTCCGTGTGGGGAGCCGGCAGACCGCCCCACTTGTCCGGGCTCATACCCAAGCCAAGCCCCGAGATCCCGCCACGGGCGAGCGTTGCCAGCATCTGGCATAGGTGGTAGCCCGCCCCGTTGGGGTCACTGTGCGGGTCCAGGAAGATGATGACGCGCTCCCAGCGGCCCGGGAGGAAGGTGGCGATAGCAAGCAGACCAACTGCGCCCATTCCGCCGCTCACCCCGGCGAGAACCCAACCGTTCATGCCGCGGATGTACAGCATTCCTAGCGTGAGGCCGACCACGAGGAACATCATGCCGATGTCCTTCTGGACGGCCAGGAGTACGCACATCAAGCCGAGGGACAAGAACGTGTAAAGCCAGATGCGGCCGTGGGTTGCCCTGCCGGAGCCCGGCCGGGACATGATCCACGCCAGGACAGCCACATACAGGACTTTGACGAACTCGCTGGGTTGGAAGGTGCGGCCGGCGATCTCAAGCCAACCAGCGCACCCGGCGACGGGGTGAGCCCAGGGCGATCGTACGCACAGGGCCATCGCCACCAGCCCGACGGGGAAGAGGGCCAGCGAAGCCATGGCGAGGAACGTCGGCGCGAGATGGCTGACAACATAGAGCGCCCCGAAGCCCAGGAAGGCGAACTTGACCTGCTCGCTGAGGAACTCGGTCGAGCGCTCGGCGAAGAGCGTCTTGTCCGCCACGGGGAAGCTGGCCGAGAACACGAACACGATGCCGATAGTGACGGCCGCAAGGACCATCTTGCCGTAGGCCGAGTCGGCAGGCCCGAGCACGATCACGGAACGGATCCGCTCTAGCAGCTTCCTCATTCAGGGTCCCCTCCCGACTTCAGCAGTGCGTCGTGTACTGGCGGACAGCATCGGCAAACTCGTCGCCACGGGCAGCGTAACTGCGGAACATGTCGAGGGACGAGCACGCCGGACAGAGAGCTACGGTATCGCCCGGCTCTGCTGACTCGACGGCGATGCGCACGGCCTCGGCCATGGATCGGACGTGCCGGCAGATCTCGGGGCGATTGGTGGCGCGCTCAATCCTCGGCGCGCACTCGCCCATGAGCAGAACGAGCTTCGCCTGGCGCGCGAGCACCTCGCCGAACTCGGCGAAGTCGGTGTCCTTCTCCTTGCCCCCGGCTATGACGACCACGGGGCCGTCGATGGCTGAGAGGTCCGCGACGGCCGAGGCCGGGTTCGTCGCCTTCGAGTCATCAATGTAGAGGACGCCATTGCTCTCGGCGACGAGGGTCATAAGGTGCGGCGCGGGCTCGTAGCCTCGGAACGCCCCGGGCATGACCGCCGGCGGCACGTCGCACAGCCGGGCCGCCAAGGCTGCGGCGAGGCAGTTGGTAACGTGGTGGGTGCCCTGGAGCGTCAGGTCGCTCGTGCGGGCGATGACCTCGGCGGCAGCGCCCGGCAACTTCACCACGAGCGTGTCATCCTCAACGCGACCATGAGTGGCCGGGTCGCTGGCGGAGACCGTCAGGACGCGCGAGGGAACCTGATCGGCCATGGCCCGGACGCGCGCGTCATCGATGCAAAGGATCGCCCAGTCCTCAGCCGACTGATTCCGGAACAACTGGGCCTTCGAAGCCGCGTACGCGTCGAAGCTCGGGTAGCGCTCCAGGTGGTCTTCGGTGATGTTCAGAAGGATACCGATGTGCGGCCGGAAGTGGACCGTGGTGTCAAGCTGGAAGCTGCTGATCTCGGCGACGACCACATCAAGGCCGCCCGACGCGTCGGCCTGGGCGATGAGCGGCGTCCCGATGTTCCCGGCGACGACATTGGGCATCCCGGCGGCGGCGAGCAAGGCGCCCAAGACGGTCACCGTCGTCCCCTTGCCGCACGTGCCTGTGACCGCAGCGATTGGGGCGTCCATGAACCGGTAGGCCAGTTCGACCTCGCCAATTACCTCGGTGCCGCTGGAGCGTGCCTCGATGACGATATCCGCGTCGGTCGGTACTCCCGGGCTCACCACGAGCAGGTCCAGGGGCGCGATAGCGGCGAGCGATCCATACGGGGCAGCCACGTGAGCCGCGCGAGTCGCGGCGTCCTGGGCGACATCGGACAGGTCGGCCGGCGGCTTGGAGTCCAGGGCGACCACTTGTGCACCCCGGCCGGCGAGGAAGTTGACGCAAGCGGCTCCGCTCCGCGCCATTCCGAGGACGCCCACTCGGCGGCCCCGCAGGTCGCGCTCTCCCGTGAAGATGCAGTTGTGTGCTGATTGGGGCATGTATGACTCCCGTTCGGCCCACCCGGTCGACGATGCAGCAGCACTCAGGTCACTGTCCCGAGCGCGGGAGATCACGGCAGGGCGTAGCAGAGCAAGGCAAGACTGAGTGCCGCCGCCGCTAGCCCGGCAAGCCAGAAGCGGCTCACCACCTGGGTCTCGTCCAGCCCGGCGAGCTCAAAATGGTGATGTAGCGGCGCCATCCGGAAGATGCGCTTGCCGGTTGTCTGGAAACTGATGACCTGAAGGATGACGGACAGTGCCTCCGCGACGAATACGAGCGCGACGATAGCGAAGATGATCTCGACGTGCCCCGTCACAGCGACGGATGCGAGTGCAGCCCCGATTCCGAGGCTGCCAACGTCGCCCATCCAGATCTGCGCCGGTTTCGCGTTCAGCAACAGGAAGCCCGCTGCTCCTCCAGCGATGGCCACGGCCCACACCGTCATGTCCGCGAGCCCCAGGGCCCCACAGACGATGGCCAGGGCGATTCCGCCGATGGCAGTGAGACCGGATGCGAGGCCGTCCAGCCCGTCGGTCAGGTTCACCGCGTTGGCGGTGCCGATAATGACGAAAAGTCCCAGAAGGCCCATTGGCGCGACGGGCCAGGCAGTGCTGCCGATCCACGTGGTCTGTGCGGCGTCGCCCGGGTCGGTGAGCGCGATCGCCGTCACGAACAAGACCGACAGGATGGCCTCGGCGCCGATTCGGTAGCGGGCGAGGACGCCCTTGGATTTGGTGTCGCCAAGTTTCTGCCAGTCGTCCACGAGCCCGACGAGGGCGAACCCCAGCGCCAGACCTGCGCAAAGCAGGACGCGGACCGAGAATGCCCCCGCGGCCAGTGAACCCACGACCCCGGCAGCGAGGATGGCGGCCAGCATCGGTATGCCACCCATGGATGGCGTCCCGGCTTTGCCCAGGTGGGTCTCGGGCACATCCTCGCGGATGTGCTGTGAGGCCGTCAGTCGGCGAAGCCCCGGGAGAGCCAGACGGGTTGCGAGGGCGCTGAGGACCACAGTGCCGAGGAAGCACGCGGCGAGGGTCAGCAGGCTAGGCATCGTGTAGCAGGCCCTCCACAACCACCGCGTTCGCCTGCACGCCCTCAAGGTCCGCCTCCTCTGCCGCAACGGCCGCGAGCTCACCGACCGTGATAAGCCAGTCGACCCCATGGTGCGCGGCCATCTTGCCGATATCGCGATGGGCACGCTCAGAGCCGGCGCCGAGCTCAAGCATGTCGCCGAACACAAAGATGCGCCGGCCTTCGCACTGCCCGAGCAGCTTCACGGCCTCGGGCGTCGAAGTGGGGCTCGCGTTGTAGGCGTCGTTGATGATGGTATACCCGCCGGGAGCTTGGATGATTTGAGTCCGCATGGGCGAACCGGCGTAGGATTCTATACCAGCCTTGATGACAGAGGGGGCAATGCCGGCAGCCGTCGCCGCCGCCGCGGCAGCCAGCGCGTTCCGGACATTGTGCAACCCGGGAACCTGCAAGGAAACAGGCAGGCTCTCGTCTCCCAGTCGCAACTCAAAGCGCGCGGGTCGGAGGCCTCGCGCCTTGACGTCGCCCGCGGTCACATGCAACTCGCTATCGGTGGGGGCCTCGTCCAGACCAAAGGACACCACTGGGCACGGCGCCATCTCCATGAACAGGCCGAAGAAGAAGTCGTCAGCGTTGAGCACCGCGGTGCCATCCTCGGGCAGGGCTCGCAGAAGCTCAGCCTTCGCTTCTGCGATGGCCTCCCGGCTCCCCAGACGCCCGATATGCGCCTCGCCGACATTGGTGATGAGCCCGATCTGTGGGCGACAGATGTCGGCCAGGTATGCGATCTCGCCGGGACCACGCATCGCCAGCTCAAGCACGCAGTAACGGTGCTCGGGGGTCAACTGAAGCAGGAGGCGGGGGACACCGATCTCGTTATTCTCGGTCCCGGGAGCGACGAGAGACGGCCCGTCGAGGGCAACAATGCTCCCGAGAATGTCCTTAGTGGTCGTCTTCCCGGCACTGCCCGTAACTGCGAGGAAGGTGGCGTCAGACGCGCCGCGCGCCCTCGCTCCGATGCGCCCGAAGGCAAGGAGGGTATCGTCCACGACGATGCACGGGCCCTGCAACTCGCCGGCGCACCTGACGACGGCTGCCGACGCGCTCATATCGAGGGCTGTTTGGGCGAACTCGTGGCCGTCGTGGGTTTCACCCTTAAGGGCGACGAAGACCTCTCCTGGCCGGAGGTCACGCGTATCGGTGGCTACGCCGCTCACGGTGGCCGCCGGGTCGCAACCCCGCAATTCGCCAAGGCAAGCGTCAGCAATGTCTCTCAGTGTGGTTGGTATCATGGCTGGGTGCGATGTTGGCTGTCGTTTGCTGGCGCGTTAGATGGATCGTGCTGCGATGGCTTCGCGGGCGACGGTCCGGTCATCGAAGTCGTTGCGGTGGTCGGCGAACTCCTGGTACGTCTCGTGTCCCTTCCCGGCGATGATCAATATGTCGCCGGGCTCGCACATTTCGACGGCCTTGAAGATGGCCTCGCGACGGTCGGGCTCAACGAGGTAGTTGGCACTTGCCAGGCCGCCCTTGATGTCCTCAATGATCGCCAGCGGGTCCTCGGTGCGGGGGTTGTCACTGGTGACTATCGAGAAGTCGGAATACTCCATGGCAACTTTGCCCATTTTAGGTCTCTTCCCGCGATCTCGATCGCCTCCGCACCCCATGACACAGAGCAAGCGTCGTGGATTCAGGGCGCGGGCGGCCGTGAGCACGTTCTGCAAAGCTGCGGGAGTATGGGCGTAGTCGACGATGACCGTGTAAGGCCGGCCTTCACTCACGCACTCAAACCGGCCCGGCACGGCGGCGAGTCCCTCGAGACCCGCGACGATCTCCTCCGGCGCGAACCCGAGTCCGTGGCAACACGCCGCGGCGGCCAGAGCATT
Organism: Candidatus Zipacnadia bacterium; assembly: GCA_029821745.1. Classification (GTDB taxonomy): domain Bacteria; phylum Armatimonadota; class Zipacnadia; order Zipacnadales; family JABUFB01; genus JALGSS01. The sequence continues at coordinate 18,018 of JALGSS010000024.1, read as the reverse complement.
GTGGACGTTGAAGTGCCCCGTCAGGCGTAAGCAGACGGGGTGCTTTCTGCCCTCAATGACCAATTCGAACCGGGCACCCTCAGCCTGGACACTGATACTGCGAGCCCGAATTTCGCTCCCGCCGTTGGTGCCGTACCGGATCACCGGGCAGCGTGCCGCTTCGGCCACGCGCAGGCCTGCCGGGTTGTCCACATTGATGGCCGCGATCATCGGGTGGTCGGCGTCGGCCATGTCCGCGTAGGTGGTGAACAGGCCCAGTTTAGCCTGCAGGTATTCATCGAGGTCATGGTGGTAGTCGAGGTGGTCCTGGGTCAGATTCGTGAAGACGGCGCCCGCGAATCTGCACATGTGCGTCCGGTCAAGGTCGAGGGCGTGGGACGACACTTCCATGGCGACATGGGTGACCTGCGTCCGGACCATCTCAGCGAGAAGTGCCTGGAGTTCGACGGCGTCGGGAGTTGTCCGGTCCGCATTGCGCGATACCCCGTCGACGGTGCGCCCCAGCGTGCCGACCACACCGGTGCGCTTCCCCGCGGCGCGGAAGATGCTGTCGAGCAAGAGGCTGACAGTGGTCTTTCCGTTAGTGCCTGTCACCCCGACGAGGGTCAGTTTCCCTGATGGGTGGTCGTAGAACTCGTCAGCTAGGAGCGCCGTCGCGCGGCGGGTGTTGTCGACTTGGAGGACCGGAACCGCGTCTGCGATTCCGGGCTTGAATGCTTCGTCCTCGATGATGACTGCGGCCGCTCCCCGGGCAATGGCATCGTCGACATATCGGTGTCCGTCGGCGGCGAAACCACGGATGGCGATGAACAGGTCGCCGGGCTTGACACAGCGCGAGTCCGTGCTGAGGCCCCGCACCACGGGATCGCCGGGCAGTGCCGTCACAGCCAAGCCTTGGGCCAAGTCGCTGAGACGCTTCGGTTGAGCGGTAACGGATGATGGAGCCATGTGATAAACAGTACGCTCCTTCACGCTCAAAGGCAAGACCTCACCCCTGGCGCCGTTCGCGTTGGCTTTCCATAGATTGTCTTTTGTGTGTACATATGATTCATGCGCAGTTTCTACGCCACGGTGGCGTTCAGACCGGCTCACGGCCCTCGTCGAGTTGATCGGTTGGCGTCTCGACCGGCTCGGCGGCAAATAGGTCGGGCTGCCTCAGGAGATGGTCCGCGATGCTCCGGGCGATCGGGGCCGCGACGTCGGACCCATGTTCCCCTACTCGTGGACGCTCCACGGAGACGGTGACCACGAAATCCGGCTCCCTGTCAACGGGCGCGGCCAGAACGAAGGCCATCAAATGGTCGTGCGTCCCCCTGAAGTAGCGCTTTGTGTCAGGATCGTAGATCTGGGCCGTGGCGGTCTTCCCACCGATGGCGAACCCCTCTATGCGGGCGGCCTTCCCCGTGCCCTCGTCAACGGCGTACCTGACCATCTTGCGCATGAGGCGTGAGGTCTGTGGTGAGCACACTTGCCGAACGACTCGACGGCGCACCGTGTAAGTCTTGGCGGTCAGCGGGTCGGTGTAACCGCGCACGATGTGAGGCTGGTAGAGCTTGCCCCCGTTGAGTATAGCGCAGATGGCCGAGGTTAGCTGCAGGTCGGAGACCAATACCCCCTGGCCGAAGCCGGCGCAGGCCAGGTCGCGGACGCGCATCTTGTCGGGGTCCATGAGCTTGCCCGGATGCTCGGGCGCGAGGCCCGACTGGGGCCGCTCGCCGATCCCGCACTTCCTGAGGAACTTGCACAGGCGCCTGGCGCCGATGCGCTGGGCCACCTTTGCCGCGCCCAGGTTGCACGATTGGGCCAAGATGCCCTGCGGCGTCAGCGTACCGTGACCTTGCGTGGCGTACTTGCCCCAGCACTTAAGCGGGGCCCCGCCGATCTGCTCAGTGCCGCCGCAGTGGAACGTGTCGTGCTCACTGATCGCGCCGCAGTCGAGGCCGGCCGCGATGGTCAGAATCTTGAAAGAACTGCCAGGCTCCATGGGCTTCGCGACTGGGAGGTTCTGCATGTGTTCGAACCCGGTAGCGCCCGGGGGGGGATTGTCGGGCAGAATCTTCTTGATGTCATCGGGGTCGAAGTTCGGTCGGCAGGACATCGCGATGATCTCACCGGTGCGCGCGGCCATCACCACCACATTCGCAGCGACCGGCCGCCGATGGCTCCAGCACTCATCCAGAAGACGCTCGACAATCTCCTGTGTCCCGAAGTCGAGAGTGAGGATGAGGTCCTTGCCAGGCCTGACACGCGGGCGCTCTCGCATCTTCCGGGAGAGGATGCGGCGCCCCCAACTGTCGTACTTGTCGGCCATCGCGATCCATTGGCCCTGGGTGATCTGGCGGTATCGATACTCCACGCCGGATGCCGGGACGAACTGGTCGCCGGGCACTTTGCCGGCCTTGCAGTGTCCGAGCACCGCGCTTGCCAAACGGTCCGCCGGGTAGTAGCGGCGGGCTACCTGCTGGAAGAAAATGCCCTTGCAGCCGAATGCGCGGAGCGCCTGCTTGAGCTCCTCGGCGTGCTCCGTGTCCGCGCGTTTCTCAATGAATGTATGCTGCCCCGTGCCGCACAGTTTGGCGACGACCGTATCCTCGTCGAGGGAGAGGCTTGCGGAGATGGCCTTGGCAGCCTTACGGATGCGGCGGTTCTTCGCGAGTTCAGTCTCGGTGACATCCTCGCGAGGCACCATGCTGCCGTCCATGGCCCAGTCCTGGATCGTTTCCGGGGAGGCGCTCACGATGGTCTCGACCACAGTCTGCGCGAGAGGGCGGCCGACGCGGTCGAGTATGCGGCCACGGTATCCACACAGCACGCGCTCCTTGCCCGGAGGTGTGGCGCCGTGCTCAACATAGAACTGGCGAGCGAAGTATTGGATGTGTGTTACGCGGCCCAGGAGCAGAAGACACACCAAACCCACGGCGAGGAGAACGCTGGCGGCGCGCTTGGGATGATACCATCCTCGCTTCATGACGGTGTGGCCCCTTCAGCAAGGTGAGCGATACAGTGCTGTACATACAAAAAGAGCGGCGCACCGAAACGGGCGCCGCTCGCTCAGCGAGTGTTCGTGGCGAGGTCTGAAGGTCCAGGTGCACCCTCGTCGAGGCTGGCGACGAGTGACGGCTCTTCCGAACTCATACCACCGGCGACAGCCACGATCAGGGACGGCTCCATCTCCGGCAGCGGAGGAGTACGGACGACCTCGGGAGCGCCGCAAATGTACGGGGCTCGGTCGTCGCCAGGCTTGATGCCTAGCGCGTTGGGGGTCAAGCAGATATAGAGGTCCTGCTTTGCCAGCAGTAGTTCGGCTTCAGCCTGAGCGATCTGCTCATCAATGTCGCCGACTTGCGTGTCAAGACTGACGGCCCTCGTGAGCAGTGCGAGGTACAGGAGGGCGAACAGCCCGATGGCGGCAATGATTGAGTGACCCCGTAGCCTGTCCCAGATGCCTGCTTCGGCCCTGGAATATGAACGGCTTTTCTTGTGACGCGCACGCGGCGTTGGTTCGGGCTTGCGATCCGGCATCCTCACGAGCCCCCTTTTGCGTTCTGGTTGGCGCCCTGAGATGCTCAGCGCGAGGTGGCCGGCGTCGCCCTCGGTACGTCTGCCCCGGAGCGACGACGAACCGTCCCCGTCCCCGCCGGCGGGCAGGGACACGGAGTGAAACGGGAGCGAAGGAAGGTAGAAACGGACGCTGACTGTCGTGTAAGCAGTGCTGTGACGAGGAGCTGCGATGTTTGCTTTGGCTGTTGCGCGCTTGACCTCTGCTGCAATGATGTGCTACATTTGCTCCGGTCTAGGGTGCGATGCTTGGGTGCAGTGTTGTTGGTAGCTGTTGTAATGGTGTTGCTGTGGACGTTGCAGTGTCTACGGTCAGCGCCCGTTCCCCTTGGGTCCGAAGGCACATGAAGATGTCCTTCGGAAAAGTGAAATCGGTTCAATGGCTACCTTCGCTGGTCCTACGCCCTGGCACGACCACAAATGGCTCCCACCCCTCGGTGGGGGCTATTTTTGTGCCTGCCTATCCGCCGGTGAAAGCTTGACGGCAGCGTTCAGGCGGGCCGAGCGAGCCGCCGGGTTACTGTGCACCTCCTCTTCGCTCGGATAGAGCAGTTTGGGCGTAAGAACTCTGATTGTCGGGGTCTTCCCGCAGACGCAGGGGAGAGCGGGAGGGCACGTGCATGGATGCGCGAGCCGGCGTAGCGTGTGCTTGGAGACGCGATGCTCCGCGCTGTGCCACGTTAGAGTCACGATTGTAGCCGTGCTGGTTGGGAGGAGGAGGCTACAACCCATCTCGATGCCGGCCGTGAGTTCAGTGAGTTCGTCGTTGGTTTCGATGCGTACCGCCATGAGGTAGGGCGCGGCATCAATCGGGCGAGTATACTTCCCTCTGACGATGTGGGCTGCGATCAGTTCTGCGAGCTCTGCCGCGGTCTGGATCGGCCGGCGGTCACGCGTCCGCACGATCCAGTGCGCCACACGACGTGCCTCCCGCTTTCGGCCTACAACGCTGAAGACCCTGACGAGATCCTTTTCAAGGTACCCGTTCACCACGTCGTATCCCGTGACCGCGTCCGGATCGGAGCGGTCGAGTCGCATGTCCAGTGATTCTCGGCTGTGGACGCTCAGGCCTCGGGCTTCGTCGAGCAACTGATCCATGCTCAGGCCTGCGTCGATCAGGCATCCGTCCACGCCCTTGATGCCCTCGGCGGCCAGCAACTCGTCGGCCTGGGACATCTGACCCCAAATGAGGCGGAAACTGCCTTCGTATGGGGCGAGACGGTGCGCTGCTCTCTCGAGGGCGCTCTCATCCCGGTCGATGCCGACGACGAACGCGCCGGCCTCGATCAGATGTCTGGCGTGGCCCCCCATCCCGAGTGTCATATCAAGGAGCGTCATGCCCGGCTTCGGCTGTAGAAACTGGGCGACCTCAGTCACCATCACCGGCTGGTGCAGTGGCTCCGGCGGCTGGTTGCTCGTCTCCGTGGTTCCCATCAGTGCCGAACTTCCTTCGGGCTAGTGCTTTGATCTCGGCGGACTTGGCGGCGATGTACTCGTTCCAGGTATTGGACTCCCAGATCTCCAGATACTCCCCTGAGTCGAACACCACGACCTCCCGCTTATTGCCGTCGAACCCCGCCCAAGTCATGAGCGCTTCGGAGAGCTTGAAACGGTCGTTGCCGTCGAGCTTCACCGTATGCGCCATGGAGCGGAAGAAGCGAACGAAGTCGGCGTTGTCCGGGTCGCGCTTGTCAAGTTCCGCGAGCTGTCGGTCGAACTTCTCCCATTCCTTCGGCGTGTAACCACGGATCTCTCGGTCGTACCCCGGGCACAGGATAATCTTCCGCGGGTAGTCCTCCAGGAATACGTCTGGAAGGGCTAGCCGCGCATTCTGGTCCAGCTTCCTGGTGAAGGCCCCCAGCGGCTCCGCCAAGGTGCCCATCCTCCTGCGCCTGCAGAGGTATCGACCTGAAATGGCAGACCTCGCCACTTACTGATGGGGGATGGTACATGGGTTAGAATGGGTCTGTCAAGTAGTTTCTGGGGACATACTGGTTTCATCTGGTTTCAATTGGGATGACCTAGGATCATGCAGGGAGAGACTGGCGCTTTCCCAGGGCGTTCCACGCTTGCCTCTCGGCGTCGTGGCCTCGCGGCTTGGCGAAGTCTGCCTTGACGCTGCCCGAACTGGCGGCGGCGCATCCAGCGTGGGGTGCCGTGAAGGAGAAACGCATTGGGCGGGGAATAGGAGAATTGCTTGGCCGGGCGCACAGCCACGGATGCAGATGAGGAGTGGTACAATGCGAAGCCGCACCGTAAACGGAGTCTGGGCAGCCGTTGTCGTCATCGTGAGCATGGCTGCATCGTCGTCTGCCTGGGGTGACTGGGAGACCAAGAAACTGCGGGCATTGCTCAGCGCGAGCGAGACCAAAGGCAAGGGCGACACGAACTGGACGGTGAAGTGGAACCTTGGCGGCCAGTGGGAAACGCCCCAATGGGGCAAGAAGCTCACGCTGAAGCTGGACTCGGACTACTCGAAGAGCGATACAGCCAAGCTCGACCGGCTACGCACCGGGTTCCGACTGCTGGACAGCGACTACGGGAAGATCCGCCGGGCCTGGTACCCGGTCTACCTGCTGCAGACGGAGGGAGACCACGGTCTGGACAGCGTCCACACGCTGATCGCCGGGGGATTCCGCCAGCAGCGCAAGTACGGGTTCTTGGAGTGCACTATGGGCGCCAGCAAGGACATCCAGACCGGCGAAAGCTGGGTCGGCGATATCGGGGTAGAGTTTGGCTTTGAGAAGCAGTTGGGGCCCAAGTGGAGATTCAGCACCGGCCCGAAGGGTGAATACGGGGCTCTCGGCAGCGTGCGCTACCGCGACGATCGGTTCCGCTACTCCTGGGACGCATCCCTCGACTACCAGGCGAGCGAGCGCCTTGGCGTCGGCTATCGCCTGTGGTACGGCAACACCGTGCCGAACTCTGACAGAACCCAATGGATCGGCATAACGTATAAGTACAAGTGAGACCTGCCTCACGGCGTCCGACGCAGAGCACAACAAGGGGACAGCCACGATGGCTATCAGAGCGCGTGCCCCAACACGGATCGATTTTGCGGGCGGTACGACCGACTTGCCTTCCTTCCGTAACCGAGAGGGCGGCGCTGTCGTGAGCGCGGCGATTGACCGCTACGCCCATTGCTCGCTCACGACGGTGGCCGGAAACGGCTTCAGGATCGTCTCTCAAGACCTGGAGCAGTTCGTGGACGCCTCCGACATCCGCGAACTGGAGTATGACGGCAATCTTGACCTGCTCAAGGCGGCGATCCGCGCGCTGGAGCTTCCCGGCGGCGTCTGCGTCACCGCCCGGTGTGACGCGCCTCCCGGATCGGGCACTGGCTCGTCCGCGTCGATAGGGGTGGCGCTGCTTGGTCTGCTGGATCGCCTCAGAGCAGTCGCCGGCAGCGATCGGCGGCATTGCATGAGTCGCTTCGAACTGGCCGAACTGGCCTGCCGACTGGAGGATGACCTGGGCATCATCGGCGGCAAGCAGGACCAGTACGCCGCGGCAGTCGGCGGGTTCAACTACATGCAGTTCCTCGCGAACGATCGCGTGATCGTCGAGCCGCTGGAACTCGAGCCCTGGGTGAGACTGGAGCTGCAGAAGCACCTGGTCCTCTGCTATTCAGGACAGTCACGGCTCTCGGGGGACACGAATCGCCAGATGATCTCCGCCTACGAGGCCGACGACCCCACGGTGACCGGCGCCTTGCGGCAGGTGAAGCGCGTGGCTGAGAATGTCCGCCGGGCGCTCATCGGCGGCGATCTGGATTGGCTCGGCGAATTGCTTGAAGAGGAGTGGCACGCCCGCGAGAAACTGTCGCCGGGCGTCGTGACGCCCAAGCTGGCTGGGCTGCGCGAGGCGGGCAAGACTGCGGGAGCGATCGCCGCGAAAGTGTGTGGCGCCGGCGGCGGAGGGTGCATGCTCTTCTACTGCGAACCCGACGCCGAGGCGCAGGTGGCTCGGGCCCTGGAAGGCGCCGGAGGGCGCATCCTGAACTTCACGTTCGACTTCAACGGTCTTGAAGTGTGGGAGGCGCCATGATCGACGAGACGGATCGCCGATTGGAGCGGCGCTTGGCGAGGCGCAGGGCCCGGCGCAATAGCCGCCCCCGGATCGTGGTCAGGGACCCCGCGATGCTGCGCGAGGCGTTCGCTCTGCTCTACGGTATCATTGGTCTGAGCCTGGTGTTCTTCCACGGGGCTCCGCGCAGCTTGGCCGCCGAACCGCGCCTGTTCGCCTGGTTCGGGATCAACTTCCTCGTGCTTTTCTGCGTGCCCGCTTTCGTCATCGTGTTCGTGCGCCGCGAGCCCTTGTCTCGCTACGGCCTGCGGTGGGGCGATGTGGCCACGTGGGGCCGGTACTTCCTCGTGTTCTTCGTCGCCATGGTACCGCTTGTTCTCATCGTGTCGCGCACTCCGGACTTCCACCAGTACTACCCGCGGTTCGCCCCGGCGAGAGACCACGTTGGCTACTTCCTGCTGTCAGCCGCCGGGTGGCTCGTCTACTTCTTCGCGTGGGAGTGGTTCTTCCGGGGCTTCATGCTGTTCTCCCTGGCGCCTCGGCTGGGCGCTGGGGTCGCGATACTCGCGCAGATGATCCCCTTCACGATGATGCACTACACCAAGCTTGAGGCCGAGGCGTGGGCCGCGATTGTCTGCGGGATCGCCCTGGGGCTGATGGCCTTCCGCGGCAAGTCCTTCATCGGGACCTGGCTCTTGCACTGGAGCGTCGCCACGTTCATGGACCTGATCGTGTTGGTCTGGCCGCTGAGGTAGCAGGTGCTTCAGCCAGGACGTGTCTTGCCGGACGTCAACCACGAGCGAAACAAACAGGAGCCACCGACCGATGACGCCTCGTGAACGGTTCTACGCCATTGCCCGCCGTGAGCCCATCGACCGCCTGCCGTACATCTTTGGGGGGCCCCGCGCCTCTACGTTCGCCGCGTGGCGCAAGCAAGGCCTGACTGATGAGCTACTGCGAACGTGGGGTTCCTTCACCGGTGCAGACGGCGGCATGGGCGTCGGGAAGCTGTACCCCGGCCCACTGCCCCCAATGCCCGAGAGGATCATCACCGAAGAAGGCAACGTGCGCACGTGGGTGGACGAGTGGGGCGTCACGCGGATGGACGCCATCGAGCAACCCACCGAGGGCTTCGCGACCCGCAAGTACCTCGATTTCCCGGTTAAGGATTTCGAGAGCTTCGAGCGCGTTCGCGCTCACTTTCACCCACATACGCCGGAGCGCACCACGCCCGTCTCAGAGGTTATCCCCACGCTGAACCCGGACGGCTACCGGCACCATCAGCCCGGCGGCGTCCACTGGCGCGAGATGGTGGACCGCTGCAATAAGGGCGACGCGCCCGTTTCTGTGACCATCCCCTCACTGTACTGGACGGCGCGTGACTGGTGCGGCTTCGAGGGCCTGTCGGTCATGTTCTACGACCAGCCGCAACTCGTGCATGAGATGTTCGAGTACTGGACCTGGTTCATCATCGAGTTGCTGGACGAACCCCTGAGCCACATCAAAGTGGACTCGGTGACCCTCAACGAGGACATGGCCTACAAGAAACAGGCGATGATCTCGCCGGCTCACATGCGCGAGTTCATGCTGCCGCGGTACAAGCGACTGTACGCCTTCCTCAAGGAGAAGGGCGTCGAACTCGTGATGATGGACTCGGACGGGTACAACGGACAGATTCTCGACGCGATGTTCCCAGAGGGCATTGACGGCATCGAGCCCATCGAGATCGCTGCCGGGAATGACCCCGAGGAGTTCCTGGCGACGTATCCGGGCGTCCAGATCCGGGGCGGTGTGGACAAGCGTGAAATGCGGTTCGGGCGAGAGCAACTGCGGGCCGAAGTCGCAAAACGCTACCGGACGGCGTGGAAGTATGGGGGATATGTGCCCTACACCGACCACGGTGTGCCGCCGGACATCCCGCTGCGCAACTTCCTGTACTACGTGGAGCTTGCGCGGGGATTCTGCGACGGCGAGGACATCGACACCTACGAGCCGCCGTGCGAGCTTGAGCAGCAGCTTGGGCCGATTGAGGAGATGTTCGACCCGCGCTCCGCAACCGCGCGGGCCTACGGAATGGACGATGACCCGCACTGAGTCCGCGTCGGGCTCACCGGTGGAAGCGATAACGGCGCGCGTCGAAGACGCGCGCCGTTATCGTATGTGGACCCTCGCTGGCGCCTACCACCCCCGGGGTGTGGCGGTGCTGCCCCGGCAGCTTGGGTGTCCACTGACAAGAAGGAGAATCCGGGCGGAGCGCGAATAGTCGTGACAAAGCTGAGCGGCACGATGGGGCAAGCGGGATTGTCCATCCGGGTATGGGCGATCCCGATTTTGCGTACTGCCGGACCTCTGACACGTGCCCCTCAGCAGCCACAGCAGAACACAGGGCGCCCTCGAGGCGCCGGGTCTCAGCGAAAGGATGACGTGCATGGAGTTCGCGTATTCGAAGTTTGCGCTTCTCATTAGTGTTCCACTCCTCCTCGTGGCGGCGCAGGCGGCCTTCGCTGTCACTGAGGACATGGGGAATGGCTTCCTCCACCACGGGGTCGCTACGCCGGTGAGCAATCACCGTGGCACGGTCGCCACGGTGGACGGCGACGGCCGCAATGTGGTGCTGGTCTGGCTGTTCGACCACCGGGGCGGCTACGCCCTGCTGCTGATCGACGCCGAGACGGGCAAGAGCGAAGAGTTCCCAATGCCCTTCCCCCCGGGCGGGGACTGCCCCTATGCCTCGATCCTGTCCAGCCAGAACAAGTTCTACACCCACTTCAACAGTCATTTCGCGGAGTTCGACCCAGTGAAGCGGGAGTTCACGTTCTTCGCGAAGACCGCCCCCCAGATGGCGATGGGAATGACCGAGGACGACAACGGCGTCATCTGGTCGGTGACGTACCCGAACAGCGGCGTCGTCTCCTTCGACCCGAAGACGCGGGAGTTCAAGGACTACGGGTACGTACACGAAGAGAACTGGCGGCAGTACCAGCGCTATGTCGCTGCGGATGACAAAGGCTGGATCTACTTCGGAATCGGGAGCACCTCCAGCCAGATCGTCGCCTTCAATCCCGAGACAGGCGAAGGACACGCCACCATGCCTGAGAGCGAACGCGGCAAGGGCACGGGAGTCGTGTATCGGGACATGAACGGGAAAGTCTACGGAGTGCCGCTGGGCGGCGTGAAGGACAATTGGTTCGAGTTCTACAACGGCGTAGCGACGAAGATCGGCGCGCTTGACGGCGTCAACAAGAAGCCGATCATCACGAGCCACCAGGGCCTGTTCCACCGCAAGTTCCCCGATGGCAAGCTGCTGAAGACCTGCGATCTGGTGAACCGCATTCTTGTCGTGCAGGACCCGGAGACGGGCGAGTCCAAGAGCCTGAGCTTCGACTACGAGAGCGAAGGCGCGCACGTGATGGGTCTGGCGGCGGCTCCGGACGGCACGATCTGCGGCGGCACCGCATTCCCCATGCGGTTCTTCAGCTACAACCCGGGCACGGATGAGTGGACAAACCGTGCGAGCTACGGGCAATGGAACACTGTCGTGAAGCAGGGCGACCGCTTCTTCGTCGGCGGCTACGGCGGCGGCTTCCTGTTGGAATGGGACCCGGCACAGGAGTGGATCGCCACGCAGAAGGGCAAGGCCGGCTGCAATCCGCAGTTCATCACCCAATGCACGCCGGTGATCCACCGCCCGCACGATCTGCTCGCGCACCCGGACGGGAAGACCATCGTCCTCGCCGGGACGCCCGGGTATGGTTACACCGGCGGCGGCCTGTTGTTCTTCGACCGGGAGACGAGAGAGCACGTCCTGGTCGAGCACACGGATATCATCCCTGAGCACTCGACGATGAGTTTGGTGGCGCTGCCCGACGGCAAGTTGCTGGGCGGCACAACGATAGGCGCCGGGACTGGCGGCGAGATCAAGGCCACGCAGGCCGAGATGTACATCATGGATATGGCGACGAAGAAGCTGGACTGGCAAGAGGTCGTCTTCCCCGGCGTGAGCGGCTACACCGACATGCGGATGGGGCCGAAGGGCCTCGTGTACGGCTTCGCGAACCGGAACCGGTTCTTCGTGTTCGACCCCGCGCAGAGGAAGGTCGTCTACGAAGCCGACACGACGGACACCTTCGGCTCGTGCACCTCGCAGCAGGGCCCGCGCGTTTTCGTGGAAGCCCCCGACCAGACCATGTACATTCTGTTCGTGAAGGGCATCGCCAAGATCAACCCGGAGACCTTCGAGATCACGATGGTGGCCGAATCACCGGTGCAGATCGGCCCCGGTGGCGACTACCTCGATGGACGCATCTACTTCGCCAGCGGATCGCACGTGTATAGCTACACGCTGCCGGAGTAAGCGTCGACAGGGGAACTGACAACGGGACGTCAACGACAACGAGAGCGCACGAAGAAGGCCCGGGCATCGCTGCCCGGGCCTTTGCTATCTGTCGTGCCTTTGTATTGCGCCGATCCGTGCCTAGTATTCGGGCATCGGTGGGGCCGCCGGCACGTCCTTCTCGGGCACTTCGGCCACGAGGGCCTCGGTGGTCAGGACGAGGGAACCGATCGACACGGCGTTCTCGAGGGCCGACCGGACAACCTTGGTCGGGTCGATGACGCCGGCTTTCACGAGGTCCTCGTACTCGTCGGTGAGAGCATTGTAGCCATACTTGACGCTGGCCTTGGACAGCACGTTCTGGCAGACGACGCTGCCCTCGAGCCCGGCGTTCGTGGCGATCTGCCGCGCCGGCTCGCTGATAGCGCGCTGGACGATCTGGATGCCGGAGGCGACGTCTCCCTCGGCCTCGATCTCGTCCAGAGCCTTGGAGCCGCGCAGGAGCGCGACGCCGCCGCCGGGCACGACGCCCTCTTCGAGGGCGGAGCGGGCGGAGGACAGGGCGTCCTCAAAACGGTGCTTGAGTTCCTTGAGCTCGGTCTCGGTGGCCGCGCCAACCTTGATGACCGCAACGCCGCCCGCCAGCTTGGCCAGGCGCTCTTCGAGCTTCTCGCGGTCATAGTTGGAGTCGGTGGTCTCGATCTCACGGCGGATCTGGGCGATGCGACCGTTGATCGCGTCCTGGGTGCCTGCACCCTTGATGATCGTGGTCTCATCCTTGCCGATGACGACGCGCTCCGCGCTGCCGAGCTGGTCGAGTTCGATGCTGTCAAGCTTGAGGCCCAGGTCCTCGCTGACGAAAGTGCCGCCGGTGAGGATTGCGAGGTCCTCAAGGTTGCGCTTGCGGCGGTCGCCGAATCCCGGGGCCTTGACGGCGCAGGACTGCAGTGTGCCGCGCATGCGGTTGACGACCATCGTGGCCAGCGCTTCGGCCTCGGCATCTTCGGCGATGACGAGCAGTGAGCGTCCGGCGCTGGCAATTTTCTCCAGCACGGGGACGATGTCCGCGGCGGAGGAGATCTTCTTCTCGTACAGGAGAATGTAGGGGTCCTCGAGCACGCACTCCATGCTCTCGCCCTCGTTCACGAAGTACGGGGAGATGTAGCCCTTGTCGAACTGCATGCCCTCGACAACGTCGATCGCGGTCCGCCCTACCTTGGACTCCTCGACGGTGATGACGCCGTCCTTACCGACTTGGTCCATGGCGTCAGCGATGAGCTCGCCGATCTCGGCTTCATTACCCGCGATGCCGGCCACGTGGGCGATCTCGTCACGGCCCTCGATGGTGATGGACATATCGCGGATCGTCTCGACGACCTTCTCGCAGGCGGTCTCGATACCGCTCTTGATCTGCATCGGGTTGGCGCCGGCCGCGACGTTCTTCAGACCGGCCTTCACGATGGCCTGGGCGAGAACGGTCGCAGTGGTCGTGCCGTCGCCGGTATCGTCATTGGTCTTGGACGCGACCTCTTTGCACAACTGCGCGCCCATGTTCTCGTACTGGTCCTCGAGCTCGACTTCCTTGGCGACCGTGACGCCATCCTTGGTGATGGTGGGGGCGCCCCACTTCTTCTCAAGCATTACGTTGCGGCCCTTGGGGCCGAGCGTGACCTTCACTGCGTTAGCGACTTTATCCACGCCGCGCTCCAGCGCACGACGGGCCTCTTCGTCAAAAGCAAGCATTTTGGCGGGCATGCTTGTTTATCCTCCTTTGGGAAGGGTCTCTTCCATAGTCATCCCGGCACCCGCCCCTGGGCATGTCTTCGCATCTCCTGGGCGGGGAAGGGCAAGGGCGACGATCCGTGCAGCCAATCCCTGTCCGGTCACGGATGCCACGATTGGGGGGCATCCCGGAAACAGGGGGTGGGTCAGAAACTAGTCCTCAGACTTGACGGCGAGTAGGGAACTCTCGTCGATGATGAGGAGCTCCTTGTCGCCGACCTCTACCTCGTTGCCACCATACCTGGTGTAAATGACGACGTCGCCGACCTTGACGCTGAAATCGGTCTTGCTGCCGTCGTCAAGGGTGCGGCCGGTTCCGAGGGAGACGATCTTACCCTCGCGGGGGGCTTCCTGCGCGGCCTCGGGGAGGATAATGCCACCTGCAGTCTTCTCTTCGGCTTCCAGCGGCTCGACCAGAACACGGTCTCCGAGCGGTTGCAGCATTGAAACTACACCACCTTGATAGTAATATTGTCAGGGTTAGATCCTGACAATCTTCTCCCGATACATCGGGACACGATCTTGTGTCTTCGTTAGCACTCGCTCTGTTCGAGTGCCAAAGACTATTATACGCACGCAGCCCCGGAAGTCAAGGATTCCGAGCACATTCCTTAACCCCAGCCCAGCCGATCACTCCCGCATTCCGGCAGGCGGCCGGCACCGTCAGGAAGCGGCTTCGCAGGCCCAATCGGGTACGGAGAGCAGACGCTGTGTGACTGACAGATGACATCCCTATTAAAACGGATGTTCGATAGCGCCCGGCCAACTGCGTAGCTAAACTGGATGGCAGGTGAGCCAACGCTCTGCGTCCAATACTACTGACCATGGCGAGCGGGGAAGGACGTCTGTGGGCACTCGGGTGCTCGGATCGCTACGAGATGAGAGGTGCACGATATGCGTGACAGAACCCTATGGAGTCTTCTTGTGCTGGTGGCAGCAAGCGGCTGGTGTCAGCCCCCGACCCAAGTGCCCGTGGGGGTCATGGATCTTCTCGCCGACGGAACGGCCACGATTGGGTATCAGTTCTTCGGGGCAGAGCCGTCGATCCTCGGTTCAGGGTGGACGGGATACGACGCGGTGAGCGGGGTCTATTTCTCACCCGAGAACGGCGAGGCGGGCAAGAGCCAGGTATTCATGCACTGTCCGTGGCGAGCCGGCCCCGGAGTCACCTTCGCCGAGTACCACTTGAGGCTGCCGCAAGCGCCTAGAATCCGGCTCGTCTTCGACACCAGCCTGCGGTCGTCGGCGAAGGGGAGCGACGGCGTAACGTACCGCGTCAAGGTCGGCGAGAATCCACTATTCGAGGAGCACTGCATCTGGAAGCAGTTCCGCACGGCACAGGTTGATCTCACCCAGTTCGCCGACAGCGAGGTGGCCCTGCGGCTGGAGGTCGCCCCCGGGCCCGACAAGAGCACCACGGACGATTGGTCACTGTGGCGCAATGTCCTGGTCCTGGCCGGCTCTGACGAGCAGATCGCCCAGGCGCGGCAACGGGCGGCCGAGGCAGCGGCCCGCCGGCGCGCCGCCGACCTCGCTGTTGGAGAGAGGCTTGGCGCGGTGTCGCTGCTGCCTTTGACGTCTCACGCCAATGACTCCATCTGCCCGAGTGTGCTGCAACCGACCCAGGTTCGGGTTGAACGGCGTGGCGATGAGTATGTGCTGCGCTGTGCGGGCGATGAGGTCGTCGAGTACAGGCTCGACGCCGCGAAGGGACTGCTCGAAGGGCTGACGGTGAGCGTGGACGGCACGGTGCTCTCTCCAGCGCCTTTCACCGGCGGCCCCGTCGTGGTCCTTGATGGCGAGCAGTTCCCGCTACCGAGTCGGACCATCAAGACTGACCTCATCCGCGCGCAGATACAGGGCGAAACCCTCCAGTGTGAGTATCGCTACACGAATCCGGAGACGGGATCCTCTGCGACGATGAGCGCGACGCTGTGGCCGGAGGGGAAGTCCCTGGGGCTCGAGATTCAGGGCGAACCCAAGCGGTTCGCCGGCTTCAGCGCCCAGCCGGGCCGCGGGCGTCCGGTCCCGACCGCCTTCTCCTCCGGCGCAGGCCCGGTATGGCGTGATGGAGGCGTCTACCTGGCTGCCGTGGCCGACCTGATGCGGTCCGAGGCGTCCAGCGCGAACCGGGCCCGGGCTTCGTACGCCCCGCTGACGGATGGCACGCGCAACACGATGCACGACTTCTTCTACCTGACGGCGACCAGTCGGTATGAGGAGGCGCTTCCGAATCTCACCCACCAACCCTCGCCCTTCCTCGACGAACTGGCCGGGCGCGTCGTTCTGGACGTCTGGGGTGGCAGCTTCGCGGGGGATGAACAGTGGCTCCAGGACATGAGCCTGTACGGTCTCAACAGCTTCCTGATCATCAAGCATGTCTGGCAGCGCGACGGGTATGATCACACCTACCCCGACACGATTCCCGCGAACGCAGCTCAAGGCGGGGATGCCGACCTCAGACGCCTGTCTCTCGCGGCGCAGAAGCTCGGGCACCGGTTCAACGTGCACGAGAACTACTACGACTACTACCCGAACGCGGAGTCCTTCAAGGAAGTCGACCGCTGCCTGAGTCGAGAGGGGAAGCCGATCCGCGGCTGGGACAATGGAACGGTCGTGGCGGTGATCCTGAAACCCTCGAAACTGATGGACTATGTGCGCGAGTTCACACCTGAGATCAAGCGGCGCTACGACTGCGATTCTGCGTACCACGACATCATGCCGACCTGGCACGTTGACTTCGACGCCGCCGTGCCTGACGCCGGGAAGATCCGCAAGACCCATGAGTACACGCGGGAGTTATGCGACTACGACCGGTCGATCTTCGGTGGGCCGGTAGTGTTCGAGGCCGCTGATTGGCGCATGGCCGGCGTGTACGATGGCGGGTGCAATCATGGCGTCGATACCTACAAGACCCCCGTCGCGGTGGCTGCCGAACTGCTTAAGGTCCACCCGAAGATGTCGAACCACGGCTTTGGCTACTATGAGCGGTGGCTCCCGTGGGGGTACGGACCGGGCTGGAACAGCTACGTCATGACCGACCGCGAACTGGACAAGTACCGTTGCTACCAGATCGCCTTCGGGCGCACCGGGTTCCTTGGCCAGCAGATCATGAAGCACCCTCATGGTCTCGTCCGGGAGTATTACCTGATGCAGGCCTTCGGGCGGGCCTACACCGGGAGACTGGCCGAGCGCATCCGGTACCAGGTCGACGGCAAGTGGGTGGACGCAGGAACGGCATCGCGTCACGGTGCACTCGACCGGGTGAACGCGGAGTACGAGGGCGGCCAGCAGGTATACGTGAACCTGGCTGAGGAGCCGATGACCGTCGCCGGGCGCACACTGCCGCAGTTCGGCACTCTCACCACCGGGCCGCGCGGGGAAGCCTGGACGGCCGTGCGCGACGGCCAGATCTGCGACTACGCCGAGTTCGAGGACGTGACGTACGCGGACGCGAGGTCCCACGTCTGGCAGCCCCCAAACACGGTGGCGCCGATTACGCCCTCGGTCGCGGAGCTCAAGGATGTAGGGGGCGGCGAGTTCGAGCTCACGGTGAATTGGGAAGTCGGGCGCACCCTCGACCGGGATTACATCGCCTTCTGGCACTTCAGGGACGGCGGGCGAATCGCCTTCCAACGCGATCATACGCCGCCCAAACCGACGACAGCCTGGCGTGTAGGCGAGACAGTCAAAGACGGCCCCCTGCGCATCCATGTGCCCGACGACGCCGATATCACCGGCTACGACATCGCCGTGGGCCTGTACGACAAGCAAGGCCGATCGATCCTCACGCGAAACCAGGACGCGATGAAGATCGGGCGGATCGTCGTCGAGCGAGAGGGCGCGACCGCGACGAAGGTGCAGCTGGATCCCGTCCCTGCCCAGGAAATGCCGGGGGCCGACCCACAGGCGTATCTGGAAGGCGCGAACACTGATGCCAGGATGATCGATTTCGGGGTCGTCGCCACGAACGGTGCGGTCGTGGTGCGCAAGACCGACGCCGGAACTGAGATCATCCCGGTCCCCCTCGGCGAGAGAATGACAGTGGGTATTGCGGAAGCTCGCAGCATCGCTGCCTTCGACCGGGATGGCAATGCGCTCGAGGCGCCGGCCTGCTCCCAACGAGACGGCAAGACATGGTTCGAAACCGTACCGGAGGCGGCGAAGTACACTGCCGCAAGTGAGCAGTGACGCCCGGCAGGAACCGAGGAGATGGCGATGCTTGAACGCTTCGGCGTATCGATGGACGCGGAACTGCTCGCGCGGTTTGATGCGCGGATTCGCGAGGCCGGCTATACCAACCGGTCGGAGGCGATCCG
>JALGSS010000481.1 GCA_029821745.1 Candidatus Zipacnadia bacterium | reverse complement strand
CACCCAGGGCATCGTGCCCTTCTCGGCGGTCCTCGCGAACGCCGTCAGCCAGGACGGGGACGCTCTGTTCCCGCTCCTCGCACTCGACCGCAGAGCCGCCCTTCGCGCCACAGTCGTGACCACCATCCCCGCTATGATCGTCGGGGCGATCGCGTACGCCATCGAGCAGTCCCTGAAGTAGGCTACCCTTAAGCTGTCGTGAGATCGTGCCATTACTAAGGAGGGGACAGACGGTGCGCCGACGTGCGAGGGCGTGCCGCCTTCCCACCCGCAAAAAGAAGACAAAAGACCGGCGGCGCCTCGAGCAGACGCCGGCCGGTGCGCAGAGGGGTCACCGTGTCCGGACAGCTTAGGACGCTTTGCTCGGGAGCCGTAGTCGTCGCCGCAATCGCCCTCACGCCGGGGTGTGAGAAGCAAGACCCACTCACGCTGCGCGAGGCCGAGGACTGGGCGTACGAGTGGCTCTGCAGCATTGAGCACTTCCTCGACACGAGGCTCTCTGAAGAAGCCGACGAAGAGGACGAAGAAGACCAGGACACTGCTGACGCGTACGGGGCGGAGGACTGGTACGGGCCCGAGACTTTGCGGGATTGCTTCGTCGATGACAACTGGCAGCCCGTGGGATTCAAGAATCCCACGCAGGCCATCAACTGGCTCACGACTGCGTCGCGCTCCGTGGGCAAGGTCCAGTCCATCGACCTGGTGGACGGGGTCAGTCAGGTGGTCTTCGTGCTCGAGGGGAAGGGTAACCCGACCGTGTCCGCGACGATCACTCTGGAGGATGGTTTCGCCAAGTGCTCAGCGCTCACGGCGAGAGCAGAGCAGACAAAGCAGGGCGCTGGGTAGCGCAACCACCCACCCCCGACATAAGAAAAGCCCGGCTCCAGAGGAGCCGGGCTTTTCTTATGTCGGGGGTGGGTCTCGACTACGGACCGGAGACGAAGTTGCTCTCCGGGATATTGAAGGCTTCGAGCAGCCCGCCCGGACACCAGGGCACGGGAGCGATCCCTGTCCCCGGCCTCGCGAGCGGTGCAACTTCGGCGGCCATGAGACCAGGCTTGACCGCGACGGGCTCTGCCGGAGCAACCGCGCGTAGAGCGAACGCGTACGGCGCGTTCTGCCGGCGGGACAGCTTCGCGGCGAGGTCCAACTCCTGCTGGGCTTGCGCCTCGCGCTTCGTCTCCATCAGCACGCGACCGAGGTTCCAGTGAGCCAGCGCGTAGTCGGGCTCATCAGCGACTGCGGTGTGCAGCAGCCGTTCAGCCTTGTCATAGTTGCCCTGGAGGGCGGCGCAGACCGCCATGTTGTTCGTCACGCAGGTCCAGGTCTTCCAGAAGGGAGCGCGGTTGTTCGGGCAATGAATGACATTGACGCCCGCGATGTCCGACAGCATCGGATCGTGCAGGGCGAGTTCGACGCCCACCGCACAGTAGTCTTGCTTGCGGTCGGGGTCAAGCTGGTCGGCCTTCATCAGCGTGGCCATCGCGCTCTGGAAAGCCTTGATCTCAATGAATTCGCCGCGGACATTGTAGTGGCGGCGGCCAATCGGTATGTTCAGACGAGCATTCGCCAAGGCGCCCGTGGTGAGCGGAGAGGCCGAGAGCCGCAGCGCCTGGAGCAGCCCCAGGTAGTAAGTGGCGGGCGCGTTCGTCTCGTCAAGCTCGAGCGCCTGCTTGAACATCGCCTCGGCGTAATCGAGCTCGGTGCTCTGCATGTTGACGATCCCGAGCCGCAGACACAACTCGGGGTCCTCAATCCCGAGAGCAATGGCCCGCTGCCAGGCGTCGACAGCCTGCGGAATGCGGCCAAGCCTCGCGAGGGCGACACCACCAAAGTAATGGGCCTCCGCCATGTCAGGCCCGATGGCAGCGGCCTGGCGGAACTTGCCCAGGGCTTCGGCGCCCTTCGCGGTCGCCAGCAGCGCCTTACCCCAGTCAACGAGCACGTAGGGGTTGCGGCGATCGAGGTTGTTCGCCCACCTGAGCTCGGCGATGGCCTCGTTAAGATCTCCCAACTGAACCAGTGCCTGGGCGGCGCCGAGGGCTGCCCGGCGGACCTGCGGAGTGAGCCCCTGGATGGATCCTGCCATGGGGCTGTCGATCGCGGCCATTCTCACGAGGGCCTCGGGCACCTCGCTGGGCATGACCGCCCTCGTGCCGCCTGCCCGGACAGACATCAGCTCAGAAAGCTTGCCGCCGGGGCGCAGAATAGCGGGCTCCAGGGCGTCGAAGTGCGTGACGAGGGCCTGGAGCGCGAGGCGGGCGTCGCCGTATAGTGGTTCGTTGTCCAGCAGTGCGGCGATCGTCGTGAGTTCGCTCTTCATCTTCGGCCAGCGGTTGGGCTGCAGCGCCACGCGCGGGACGGCGTCGTAGCTGCGCGGGTCCATGGCGTCTACTTGGGCGAGGCGCCCGTTGGCCAGATAGTGGTTAGCGATGCTGGCCAGGGCAGCTTCGACCTGATCGTCTTTAATCCCCGCATCTTTGATGGCGGAGAAGTTGCTCACGGCGTTGACCAGTTGTCCGCGCTGGTACAGAGCCAGACCGAGGTGGTGGTGGATCTTGGCTTCCTTCGGATCGAGGCGGAGAGCCTGGCGGTACGCCGTGACGGCGCCGCTCAGATCGCCGTTTGCGCGGCATGCGGCGGCGAGGTTTGTGTAGTATTCGGTCGTGTCAGGGGAAAGGGCGATGGCGGCGGCGAGGTAGCTGGTGGCCTGGCCGGCCTTCCCAGCCCCCCGGAGCCCTGCGCCCAGGTTGTTCTGGTAGACCGCATTGGTGGGATCCAGCGTCGTCGCCTTCCGGGCAGCAACGACAGCTTCGTCGAACTTGCCCAAGGCGGCGAGAGACAGGCCGAGTTCGTTCTGCAATTCGGCTTGGTATCCATCAGACTCGCGGGCCGCGAGGCGCGTCGCCTCGCGGAACTCGTCGGTGGCCTCCTGAAGCTGGCCCATTGCTGAATAGGCCTTCGCGAGGGTCTGATGCGCTACCGCGTTGCTGGCGTCAAGCTGGACCGCCTTCTGCGCATGGATCAGAGCCCCGTCCAGTACGCCCCACAGTCGGAGGCCCCGGCTGAGCGCCACACGAACGTCCGCGTTGGTCGGCTCAAGCTGGACCGCCACATACAGGTGGGTGATCGCGGACCGGTACAAGTTGAGCTCGGAATCGTCCGGCTTGATAGGGTCGATCGCCTTGCTGGCGGCGGCCTTCTGCATGTACAGCGCCTCGCCCTTGTCGGTCAGCGCCTGCCCGAGAGATTGGTGGGCGGGCACGTAGCCGGGGGCGATGTCCGCGGCGGCTGTGTAAAGCTGGATGGCTGTGTCCAGCCGGTGCATGGCCCGCAACGAGTGCCCAAGATTGACACAGGTCGAGGCCAGTGGCTCGAAGTACACCTCCATCATGAGCGTGTCCTTGTAGTCGCCCTGACGCTCGCGCGCCGCAACGTACGGCTCAAAGAGGCGAATGCATTCGAGGAACTCGCGGGCAGCACCCTCGAGGTTGCCCGACTGCATGAGCTCCTGCCCCAGTGCGAAATGCGAATGGTACGAATCTGGAACGGAGTACGTTGGCTGCCCGAATGGCCAGCCCAGCGGCTTCCCGTCAACCGTGACGGCCAGCGCGGGGATCGCCCCGATCAAGAATGCCAGACAACAGAGGACGACGGGTAGCACGGACCGCACGCAGACGACGCGCGAAGGAGAACGCATAGAGTTCCCTCCCGATAGGAACCGAACGTTAATCATGGCCGCCTTGTGTTCTGCAATGGATAGCACATTATAAGCACCAAGAATCGCTCCCCCTGCCCCGGAGGAGATGCGCCGCTAACTCAGATTGCAGTTTACCGCATATCTGCGGCGAGAATCAACCCACTTAGGGGATTTGCGCCACATCGCACCCCGGCCACAGGGCCGATATCTAGCCACAGACCCAACTATGCAACCTCCACGAACTCGCCAGTCGAGGCCGATTCGACTGCGGCCAATGCCACGGCGAGGGTCCCCCGCGCGTCCTGGGCGGTGACGCAGCGGGTCTTCTCACCCCGGCAGGCGGCCGCGAAGGCCTCGAACTGCTTACGGAATGCTTCGTCTCGCTCGAGGGCCCAACCTTCTTCTGATTCGCGCCCCTCGAAGTCCGTGACCGTCAGCCGCATCTGGCGGAAATCGTAGCGCAGTCGGCCCTCTTCGCCGAAGATGTCGAGCTCCCGGCGGGCCGGCTCCTGCCAATAATCAATGTGCACTTCGCCAAGGGCCCCGGTGCCGAACCGAACAGGCGCAGGTAGTCGAACTCGTGGCTGTAGTCCAGAAGCGGGCCGCCCTCGGCGGGGCCATCCGCGCGCCAGGCCGTCCGGGCGTAGGTGAGGGTCTCGTAGGCGCCGATCATCGCCCGCGCACCCAGGGGGGCGCCGATCCGGCCCGAGTCAATAATCTGCTTGATCTCGGATACGCCGGGCCAAAACCGCAGCACGTAGCCCACGACAGCCGCCCGGTTGCACTGCGCCGCCACGTCGACGATGCGGTCGGCGGCCTCGAGATCGTGCGCGATGGGCTTCTCAACCAGCAGGTGACAGCCCGCCTGGGCGCACTCGACCGCCATGTCCGCATGCAGGCTGTTCGGCGTGCAGATGATCGCCGCGTCGGGCTCCAGCTTCAACGCGTCGCGGTAATCCGTGACCGTGGCCCGCGGAGACAATTCCTCGGCCAGTTCGGCCAGGAACTCCTCTCGCGTGTCCGCCAGGATCAACTCATGCCCGCCGATCCCGTGGATCACCCGTGCGTGGCGGCGACCGATGGACCCAATTCCAAGGACGAGAACTCTCATGCTTTCTTCCCAACACGATGGGCTGACGGCCCCCGTCGGGTTGCCGCCGGCCGTATCCGACAAGAGGAGCTTCCTCGCGGCGTGGCGAAATCCTCCCTGCTTGTCATCAAATCTCAATGCGAAGGTTATCCCGTGAAATC
>JALGSS010000480.1 GCA_029821745.1 Candidatus Zipacnadia bacterium | reverse complement strand
GAACCCCGAGCCGCTGAATCTGTCACGGGGCCATGAGTACGCCACCTACATCATCAACGCATGGATGGGCGGCGACGTGTTCCGGTTCAACGGCAACGTCCCCAACAAGAACCTGATCACGAACTTGCCGGAGGACTGCTGCGTTGAGGTGCCCGTTTTCGCTTCAAGGCGGAAACTGAACTCCGTGCATGTGGGCGCGCTGCCGCCGCAGTGCCAAGCCCTCACCAACCTGAGTGTGGCCATCGAGGAGATGGCGGCCGTCAACGGAGACCCGGAACTCGTTTTCCAGGCGATCTGCCATGATCCGCTGACCGCCGCGGTCCTGTCCCTCGACGAGATTCGCAAGATGGTGAAGGCGATGCTCAAGAAGAACCAGCCGCACCTGCCGCAGTTCGAGACGGTCACGTTCTAAGTTAGCGCGAACGCGGAACTGATGTAGCCCTGGGCCCACGGCCGCCACTCGCCGTGGGCCCGTTCGGGAAGCCGTAGGACACACCCGCGCGACGTCCCGCCTTCGGCACCGGGCAGTCTGTGCGCGCGAGCCGTGGTGCCCCATCCGATCACGTAGGAGGGCGAGCCAATGCCCATCAAAGCAGGCGCAGCCAGTCGGGTCATCAACAACGAACTCGGAACGGTGATTCAGGGCGCGACGGTAGACCAGACCGTCTCGCGCATCCGCGATGACTTGGAGGCCAACGCCCTCTACCTGGAGGGCGATGAGACGCGCGTCCTCCTGATCAGTTGCGATCTGGGCCTGCTCCAGGCGGAGTATAATGCTCGGTACTGCGAGGCGATCTCACGGGCCACCGGAGTGCCTAAACGGAGCATCATCATTACCGCCACCCACACCCATTCGGCCCCCTCCGTGCTTCAGAGCCACTACTCAAAGCCCGTCGATGAGGACTACCTTGCCCGGCTCGGGCCGTGGCTTGTTGAAGCCTCCGAGCGGGCCGTGGCGAGCGCCCAACCTTGCCAGGTAGGGTGGGCCAAGGGAGCTGCGCGGATCGGCTACAACCGGCGCTTGTGCTGGGCCGACGGCACCCACACGATGCACGGCGACGCATCCCGCGAGGATTTCATCGGCCTTGAAGGGCCGGATGACCCGGCGCATCTGGCGCTGTTCGTTCGAGACGCTCAGGGAGCTCTCACCGCGATACTCCACAGCAACACATCGCACCCCACATGCTTCTATGGCAGCGATTTCCTCAGCGCGGACTTCCCGGGGGCGGCTCGGGGCTACCTGAGAGAAGAGCTGGGTGAGATACCGGTTCTGTTCTTCAATGGCGCGTTTGGTGACATGTGTCTGGACAACATGCTCGCGCCCAAGCCGCGGTCTGAGACGAAAGAGCAGAAACTCGCCCGGGCGGGGCATCTCGTCGCCGGGGAGACGTTTCGTCTGCTTCAGGATGCCGCGTACGAGGAGCACCCGGTTCTGGGGCACGAGTGGGAGGACCTGGAGGCCACTGTGCGCTTTCCGTCTCCTGAGGTGCTTGCGGAGAGCCGAGAGCACCTGGCCCGGGTTGCTCGCGGGGAACAGGAGCCGACGTCGGAGACGATGATGAGCCACGGCCGCGCGTTGCTTCAGGATCGCTTCGGCGACAACCCGGTCGATCGCCTTCCCATTCACGCCGTGCGCATCGGTGACGTGGCCCTCGTCACGCAGCCCTGCGAGCTGTTCTGCCACTTCGGACTGAATATCAAACGCCGTAGCCCGACGCCCTTCACCGCGGTCTGTGGGCCCGCCGATGGGTATGGCGGCTACTGCCCGACCATGGAGGGGATCATCGGGGGCGGCTACTCCGGCGAACCCCTGTTCTGGACGCGCCTCGCGCCCGAGACGGGCTACCGGATCGTGGATGTGGCCTCCAAGCTCCTGCGCTCGCTTTGGTGAAGGGGCCTCGCGCCCGCTGGCGAGAATCGGCGCCGCGCGACGGCTAACGACTCAGAGGCGAGTGGAACTGGCCTCGATAGCGACGCCGCACCGAATCCGTCACTATCAACCGGAGATGAGCCCATGCGCGATCAACGCATTGAGCCCACGGTTCCCCGCAACGAATCCTGCCTGAGACGAGTGCGCCCGGCTGTCCTCGCCGCCTGTGTGGTCCTCGCCGCCTTGCCTCTGCCGGCTCTGGCGGCCCTACTCGGCACGTGGGCCACGACTGACCTGGATGACGCCCAGGGGCTGTCTGGGATCGAGTTCACCATCGATGGCGTGACCATCCGGCCCCTGGCGGGCGCGTACGCCCTGGGTGAGGACGGGAAGCCCGATCCATCAATTCCCCTTGAGGTCAAGTCTCGGGTCCGCGGGCGAATGCTGGAAGTGACCGTCTCGTCGAAGGACCTGCGGGCCCGGGGGATTGATCCCGGTCGCGCCGAGGGATTGGCGGACTGGGTTCGCCTGCATCTCTCACGACAGGCGGCTCCCTACGGCCAGACTTGGTGGCCGTCCACCCTCTACAGCGCCGATGGGGGGTTCTGGTTCACGGCCCACTGGGTGCTGGAGGAGAGCAACGCGACCTCGTGGGAAGCGGTCGACCAGGCCCCGCAGGGCAAGGGCCCTGTTCCCGTCGCCCACAGGCTGGTGTATGAGCCGGACACCGCAGGCGAGTTCCTGCCGATCCATGAGGTCCTGCAGATTCGCGTGTCTCGACGGCTCTGGAGCGTCGTCCCGGTTCTGACGCAGAATCCCAGCGAGTACCGCGAGGAGCTCGCACGGTCCGTCTTCATCGATTTCTGGGGCGGAGCCGCTGCGAGTGAACTGTCGCACTTCCTCGGGATCATGGGCGAAATCCACCGCGGTCGATTCCAGTACCTGACCATCCTGCAGAACTGGGAGGTCGGCGGGTGGGACTCAATCCTGCCCGATTCCGTGTGGATGCCCGATTACCCGCCGAACCCCAGCGTAGGCACGATCGATGAACTGCGGGCGCTGTGCGAGTTGGGCAAGTCCATGGGACGCTTCGGGTTCCGGACGAACTACCGGCAGTTGAGGGAGAACGCGCCGAGCTTCACTCGAGGGATCGCCCACTACGCCGTGAACAGCGACGGGTCGTCTCGCGGGCATCTGCGCCCGGCTGACTGGCCCGCCGTCGTCGGGCGACAGGAGGCTGAGATCCGGGATCTGTTCGCGCCCAACGCCAGCTTCACCGACGAGCTTTTGGCAGGGGCGTCACCCTCAGCCTGGCATGACTTCGCCGCCGATAACGGTAACCGGTCCATGCGCGAATCTCTGGCCCGTCAAAGGGGACTCGCCCGTCTGATTCGCACGACGCACAACGGGCCCCTCGGCTCGGAAAGTCTCATGGACCAGCAGATGCTCGGGGAGTACGTGGAGACCGGCGACTACACTTTCATGAACGGGCACAACCGCCTCTACTCGCCCGAGTTCAAGCTGCGGCGCCTGCACGGCCTGTCGACATTCCACGGCATGGGGCTGATGTACAGATTCTACGAGATGCGACGGATCAGTCGCTGCTGGACGACTACCGCTGCTGCGAGGTGATGTTCGGCAACGGCGCCTATGTCTGCTACCCCTTCGCAAACTGGCGCTACTACCTGACCGAGTGCCTGCTCGTGGGCCATCTGCAGCGCCACTACGCTCTGCGCCCGGTGCGGCGGGTTCTATACTGGCATGACGGGGAATGGGTGTCGCTGGAGAACCTGGTGCGCGGCGGCACCGTGCCGAACATCGTCCCGTGGCTGCCTCAGACGCAGGAGTTCGGGCGCGTTCGCATCGAGTACGCCGGCGGGCTGAACGTGGTCGTGAACCGCTTGCAGGAGCCATTCGCTGTCTGTGGCCCGTGCAATGGCCCCCTGGAGCTGCCGCAGTACGGCTGGGCCGCGTGGACCGACGATCGCTCCGTGGTCGCCTTCTCCGCGGCTGCCGCAGTACGGCTGGGCCGCGTGGACCGACGATCGCTCCGTGGTCGCCTTCTCCGCGCCGTGGCCTGATACCGGGCACCGCGTGGACTACCTGCGGGATGACAAGCAGCGGATCGAGTACATCGACCCGCGGGGGCAAGTGGTGCGCGGCGTGTCCGACATCACATTCTGGGAAGAGGGGCAGGCTGTCATCGAGGCCGATCTCGAGGGAGACACACTTCGCATCGGCGACCGCAGTATCCCGCTGACCGCACCCGCGCCGCCGCCGGTTGAATCATTGGAGTTCGGCTTCGACACCTCCCCGGAAGGCTGGGGCATCGGCTCCGGGATCTTGACAATGGGCGTACGCGACGGGAATCTCGTGGCACACACCATCAGTCCCGACCCGCAGTTGTACTCGCCGGCTCTACGCGTTCCAGGGGATAGCATTGAAGCCATCGAGGTGCGTATGCGAGCATCGGCCGGGAAGATCGGGCAGCTCTACTTCACCACAGATGGCGATCCCTTCGTCGCCCAGGACAAGGCGTTCTGGTTCGAGGTCATCCCGGACGGCGAGTTCCACACGTATGTCCTGAAGGTTGGCGAGCACGCGAAATGGCGGGGCCAGGTGATCACGGGGCTGCGACTCGATCCGGTACATGGTCCCGCCGAAGCGGATATCGCTATCGACAGTCTGCGTGTTGTGCCGGCGGAGCGCTGACGGGCGAAACCAGCTACGCGTTCATGCCCTTCCATGCGGCAACGGTCTCGCGCACCGCGTCCGCCGATGAGTGCAATGCGGCCATCTCCTCGTCGTTGAGATCAAGCTCGATGACCTCCTCGACGCCGCTGCTCCCGAGTTTGGCCGGCACGCCAACGAACACATCGTCGAGGCCGTACTCACCCGTGAGCTGCACGCAGGTGGGCAGGATCCGCTTCTCGTCTCGCAGAATCGAGGCTACCATCTGCGTCACGGCGGCGCTGGGTGCGTAGAAGGCGCTGCCGGTCTTCAGCAGGCCGACGATCTCCGCGCCGCCCTTGCGCGTCCGGTCCACGATTGCCTCGATCCGGTCGGCGGGGATCAGCTCCGTGATCGGGATTCCGCTCACTGTGGAGTGCCTGGGCAGCGGCACCATCGAGTCCCCGTGTCCGCCGAGAACCATTGCGGTGACATCCCCGGGGGCGCAACCAAGCTCCATGGCGATGAAGGCGCGGAACCGGGCGGTGTCCAGGACTCCGGCCATCCCGAAGACGCGCTCCCGTGGGTGCCCGGAGACCTGTTGCGCGATATACGTGGTGACATCCAGCGGGTTCGCCACCATCAGCAGGATCGCGTCGGGGGCGTACTTCATGACATTCTCGACCACCTGCGTGGCGATTTTGCCGTTCGTGGCCAGCAGGTCATCCCGGGACATGCCCGGCTTGCGGGCGATTCCGGCGGTGATGACGACGACGTCCGAGCCCTCCGCGGGGGCATAGCCCGTTCCGCCCTCAATGCGGCTCCCGTGGTCGACGACCGGCGCGGCTTCGGCGAGGTCGAGCGCCTTCCCGGCTGCGAGACCCTCGACGACATCCACCAGGTACACGTCGGCGATGGAGCATTCGGCGATGCGCTGGGCGCAAGTAGCCCCTACATTCCCGGCTCCGACAACGGTGACTTTCATGATGCAACTCCTCTGAGTGGCGCGCTCGGCGAAGCGGTCGACGAGTGTCCCGGCGCGCAAGTCCTACTGCTCGGGCAGTTGATCTGGTATAATCTGCGCCCGATGCATGTTGATATGCTGGTGCAGAAGCTATTCGTGTTCGTGTTGCAGGTTGTGACCCTCTACAGCCTGTCGCGCATCCTCTTTGTCTGGGTTCTGCAGGCGGTCGCCACGCGCGGCCGGGCCGGTGGCTGGCTGGTGAATCTGTGCCGGCTCCCCGGCAACCTGATCCACGAGGTCGGGCACGCCATAGGATACCGTCTTTCCGGGTACCGGGTAAAGTCCATCGTGTCCTGCATGCACGACGAACGGGGCCGGGGCCGCTGCGTGCCCGGGGAGGCCTGGTCCCCCATCGCTCTCCCGTGGGTGGCTACTGCGACGGCATCTGTCTTCCCCCTGGTCTTCGGGACGGTTGTCCTGTGGGGCTGGGCGAACGCTCTGGGCATCTCCCTGGACACCAGCGCAAGTCACGACGAGGGCGCGCTGCTGTACTTTTGGGACACCGTCCGCGACACGCTCCTCGGCCTGGACGTCCACAGTTGGCGGACCTGGGCGTTCCTGTACCTGGCCTTCAGCATCGGCGCCGAGCTCGCCCCAAGTGATGCCGACCTGCGCCGAGGGCTGTTCCCGTTGCTTCTTTTGGCGGGCCTGGTGGCTGTGGCGGGCCTGTGGTTCGGCACGAACCACCCCGAGACCGCCGCCTGGAGCTTCCTGTACCGTGCCATCGTGGGCGCCTTGACCTGGCTGTCCCCGCTGCTGACTTTCGGCATCATGACCACGGGACTCGTCGCCGTCGTCACGGTCATCCCGGCGATGGCGCTCCGGGGTCTGCGCAGGCTCCTGGATGTGTGAGACGCCTGCCCGGTTGCATTCCGCCCCTGTCTAGGATACCTTTAGTTCCACGTGCACTCGCCGCCGTTGTTCCCCGACAGGAGCCGACCCATGTATGTTGCCGTACGAGACGCGATTCTGACCCACGCCGGGTACGCGACCATCGCCGAGGGCCTGGCTGACTTGGGCGTTTGTGCAGTAGAGCTCGCGATAAACCGGGACTTCAGCATTCCGTTCCCCGATGCCGGTCTGACGGACCCGCGCTCCGGGCCCGACGCCATTGCGATGTGCAGACAGGCCTACCACACCGCGGGCGTCCGGGTCTCCGGGCTGCTGGTGCCCAACAACTTCAATGCCGCCGACATCGAGCCTGAGATTGAGTGGGTCGCCAGTGCGGTCCGCATCGCCGACCGCATAGGGGCGGACGCGGTGCGCATCGACTCAGCGATGACCGGCCAGAACGACGTGTCGGTGCGGGATCGGGTCAGGATCTACGCCTCCGCGGTCTCGCGCGTGCTGGACGCCACCGAGGGTTCCAGCATGGCCATCGGGATCGAGAACCACGGCATCCAGGGCAATGATCCGGAGTGGATTCAGGGCGTTCTGGATGCAGTAGGGTCTGAGCGAGTTGGTCTGACGTTGGACACAGGCAACTTCTACTGGGCCGGGCATCCACTCGATGAAGTGTACCGTCTCATCGAGCAGTTCGCGCCCTACGTCAAGCATGTCCACTGCAAGAATCTCACCTTCAAGTCGGACCAGCGCCAGGCGCGCCGTACCCCCGGATGGGACTACGGGCGCCACGTGTGTCCCGTTCCCGACGGCGACATCGACCACGCGCGAATCGTCGGGATCCTCACCTCTGTCGGGTACGCGGGCGGGCTCAACATAGAGGATGAGTCCCTGAGCAAGTTCGAGGGCGATGACCGGCGCGACCAACTGCGTCGCGGGGTCGACCACCTCGCGCGGCTCGTGGACGACGCGTAGGCAGTCCCGTCAAGAACGACCAGCCAAGTCGCTCTACTCGGCCTCGGCCGCCGATTCGGGCCTGATTTTCACGGCGAGTGAGAAGATGACAAGGTCTCGGGGCTGGTGGTTCATGATCGCATGATCGGCCCCCGGTCGCACATGGATGACGTCGCCCTTCTCGCACAGGCGCCGCTCGCCGTCCACGTCCGCGAACCCCTTGCCGTCCACTATCAGGTGGATCTCCTCTTCGTCGTCGTGGGCATGACTGCCGACGCTGGATCCCGCCGGCACGATGGTCATCCCCACGCCGGCTACGTCGCTTTGCATGTCGTCCGCGGTGAATGCTGTCGCGCCCAGGCACATCCCCTCGCCGTCCCACCGGCACGTCTGGGTCTGCGGCAGCTCAAACAGGTTCACAACCGGCATCGGTGGCCTCCTGGTGCAACGCGCTTTTCCTACTCGATCTCAATCAGTTCGTACTCGCGGCTCCCCAGCCCCATGTCCGCCCACGCTTCCACCTGAATGTACGGGACCTTGTTGTGAATGCGCTGGAGCAAATGGCCCTCGGTCCCCAACCGCATCTGAGCGTCTCCAGTTACTGGTGTTTCACGAAAAGGAGCGCGGGGGAGAGCATTCTCTGTCGGCGCAGTGTATAGCAAGCTCTCATGTCCAGCGCAAGTCCCTGCGCCAGATCCATCACGTTGGCGGTCAGGTTCTCGCTCAGCAGCAGGCATAGTCTACCCCCCGGCTTCAGACACCGGGCAAGTTCCGGGATCGCTCCCCAGACGATCTCGCGGTTGTGGGCCT
>JALGSS010000479.1 GCA_029821745.1 Candidatus Zipacnadia bacterium | reverse complement strand
GCGGGCAGCGTGATATACACCCGCCAGGGGTCGGTGGTCTCGCCCACGGCCAGGGAGAACGCGGGCAGCAGGACGCGCAGGGCTATCTGCAGCAGCGACGCGTGGCCCGCCGAGGACTCGATGCCGTGGATGCTCGACATTGGGCCGAGGAGCATGGCGATGTGGAAAGATGTCTGGATGCCCGCTGGGATGAGGGCCGCCGCGTAGCGTCCCCAGTGTCCTCTGCGACAGGCGAAGGCGCCGAGCCAGATGAACAGTGGGGCCATGAGTGCGGACACGATGTAATTGGTGTGGAGAGCCAGAAGAGCGCTCAGTCCGAGAGCTATCCAGTGCCGCCGGCGCCCCTCCTGGGCGATGAGAACGGCGCAGTAGGCGACGAGGAGCGCCACTGCGGTGACCATGGAGTAGAACCGCGCCATCCGGAAGTAGAGGATGACGAAGGGCGACAGGATGAACAGCCACTGGGCGAGAACCGCAGCGCCGGGGCGCAGCGTGCGCCGGCCGATCGCGCCGATCAGGAGGAGGCCCAGCAGTGCCCACGGCACTGAGAACGCGCGCAGGGCGGCGTCACTGTCGCCGAACAGCAGCTTCCATCCGTAGAGGAGCGCGTAGTAGCCGCGGGGATGAAAGGCGTCCTTCGAGTGGGCGAGGGTGACGATGTGGCCGAGGGTGACTGTCTCGTCGGTCCAGAACTCGCGCCGGCCGAGAGCGACCGCCACCAGAGCGACGAATGCCCCGAAGGCGAGTGCGCTCAGGGCATAGTACAGGCGCGTGGGTTGTTCCGGTGCCGTCGGGCTATTGTTCATCGCTCAGAGGCCGCTTCGAGTTTCTCAGCAAGGGCTGCGTAACGTCGATCGTCCGGCGCAATCTCCAGGGCCGATCGCACGGATCGGCGCGCAACGTCCAGCTTACCGAGTCTCGCCTGGCACACTGCGAGATTGTACCAGGCATCGGCGAAATCAGGCATGCCCGCGACGACCTGCTTGAGTTCCTCCATGGCGACATCCCAGCGCTTAACCAGCATGTATGCCAGGGCGAGGGCGTAGCGGGCGCTGTGATCCTCCGGCGCCTCATTTAGCCGGGTGCGGTATTCCAGGACGATGTCTTCCACTGCATGCGTGGGCTGCCAATCGTGGTCAGGGGGCGCTTGCTCCGCTTCGGTCTCTGTCGGTGCAGAGGGAACAGGCTTGCGGCCCTCCGCGCCACCGCGAGAGCCCATGCCGTCCATCGGTCCCGGTTTAGGGCGCTTCCCACGCTCATCCGGAAGGGCTTCACCGCACCGGGCGCAGTAGCGCATGTATTTGGGGTTGTACGTCTGCCCGCAGGTGGGGCAGGTCATGAGCGGCATAGGGCACGTCCTTGCGGGATAGGTCCAACGGCGACCCGTTGCTGGGCGTATCTGTTCGGTGTGCCGCGGGCGGGTGGTTGCCAGAGACGGTCGGGTGTGATGAGGGGCGCGTTGAAGAGGATCGACCATGGGCACGACGTGACACCCCACGGCCATGCGTCATTGGTTCCTCAGCGCAACCCAGCCCACGTCCCTACCACTTGCCGCACTAATCTACGCCTTCGCGGGGTCCGGGCGGGCGCGCGATGAGACGCTCATTCCCGGCCCTGCGGGTGAAGCCCGTGCTGTCCAGGTGCTCAAGTATCGGGACCACGAACTTGCGGCTGGAGCCCCAGGTATCCCGAACGTCGGCCACAGTCAGTGGGCCCTTCTCCGCGAACAGGGCCGCCAGGGCGCGCGCCGCGTCGGCGAGGGCTGCGCGGCTCATGATGAAATCGCCGACAGGCACAACCTTGCCCCGGTCCAGCGCAATTTCCAGCAATGCGATGCCGTCCTCGCCCGGGGCGAGAGCTTCCAGGGCCGCCTCGCGGAACATCGGGGTGAGCGCCAGGCGAGCCGCCTCCTCCTCAAGCTCCACGACCGCGCGTTCATGTTCCGGGCTGAGGGTCAGCTCGTGGGCGGACAGCCGCCAGCCGGGACCCTCGGGCACGGCCTCCTGGCGGCTCCGCAGCTCCCCGAGAGCCCACTGCAGGACTTCAGCCGGTGGGTTACTGAGGGCTGACTGCAAGCGGTTCATCGGCATGAAGGGCCGCAGGGAATTCTGCGCGTGGTACTGGGCGAGGGCGTCGGTCACGGACGTCAGGAGCTCGTCGGCGCAGGTCGTGTGCAGGTACCGGCCGGGCGCAATCTGCGTGATCACGCCCTCCGCCAGCAGCTCGTCGACCCAAGTTTCCGCCTGCGCGTGGTCCAGTTGCAGGCCCTGGGCGATGTCGCTCGCGCCGGCGGGCTGGATGCGTCGCCCCCGGAGCCACTCGCCCGCGCGGGTCCGCTCATCCCCGGCTTCCAGTGTCTCGAGATGGGAGACGGCGTCCTTGTCGCTCCGGCGATGTCGTCTTGGGGTCGGGTCCAGCACGATCCCGCCGCCGATGGTCTGAGGCGGCGAGTAGCGGCGGATGACGAAATGATCGCCAGGGGCCGCGACGGCTGGGGCCTCGAGGCGAAGCTGAGCGAGCACATCCTGCCCCGGCGCGAGGATTTCGCCGCCCATGAGCACCACGCGGCCGAGAATCTCGGAGGCGCTGTGGTGAATGCGCACCCGCTCGCGGTACTGCAACGGTCTGTCCGCGCCCGGGGCCAGGCGAAGCCGCACGTCCAACATCCACGAGGGCGACATGCTCCCCGGCTCGATGAGCTGATCGCCGCGCTGGACCTCTTCCTTCGACACGCCCGCGAGGTTCACACCCACGCGCGCCGGAGCCGCGACTTCATCGACGTGCTGCTCGTAGACCTCCAGATTCCGGACCCGCACGCGCGTTCCGGCGGGGGCAATCTCGAGCTCCTGGTCGACGTGCAGCCGACCCCGACTGAGGGTGCCCGTGACCACGGTGCCGAAGCCACGGATCGTGAAACTGCGGTCGACCTGCAGCCGCACCGGGCCCGTGATGTCCCGGGGCTTCACCTGAGCAGCGACGGTGTCCAGTCGGGCCACGAGCTCATCGAGGCCCGCCCCGGTCTTAACAGAGATCACGACCATGGGCGCCTTCTCGAAGGGCGTGCCCTTGAGCGAATCGGCGATATCCTCCTGCACCAACTCGATCATGTCCGGGTCGACCATGTCGGACTTGGTGATGACCACGAGGCCGGTCTCGATCTCCAGCACGTCGAGGATCGTGAGATGCTCCCGGGTCTGGGGCATGACGCCTTCATCGGCCGCCACGACCAGTACGAAGAGGTCGATTCCCGTCGCCCCGGCGAGCATGTTCTTGACGAAGCGCTCGTGGCCGGGGACATCGACGATTCCCGCGGGGATGCCGCTGGGCAGCGTGAACCAGGCGAACCCCAAGTCGATCGTGAGGCCCCGGGCCTGCTCTTCGGCCAGGCGGTCGGCGTTGATGCCCGTCAGGCGCTCGATCAGCGAAGTCTTCCCGTGATCGACATGCCCGGCGGTACCGATGATGATGTTGGCGCGTGGGTGGTCGGCACTCATAGTACTAAGAGCATTTCTCCGCGCCTCCTGGTTGTCCTGCACGGGACGGACCGTGTTGACAGCCACTGCGGGCGCGGCGATACTGGGTGGCGGTCGAAGCTCAGATAACCTCGGAAGGCAGTGAACTCCATGCCCGGCGACCGACCGAACATTCTCGTTTTCATGACCGATCAGCAGCGCGCGGATGTGATCCATCCCGATCACCCGTGCCGGACCCCCAATATCGACCGAATCCTCGCCGACGGCGTCCGGTTCGGCGAGCACTACACGTCTACAGCGCACTGCTGTCCATCCCGCGCGAGCTTCATGACGGGCCTGTACCCGAGCCGCCACGGTGTGCACAACAACATCTCGAATCCGGTCCGCCTCAGCCAGGGGCTCAACGAGGGCGTGCGGTGCTTCTCCGAGGACCTGCGGGACAGCGGATACGAACTCGCGTATACCGGCAAGTGGCACGTGAGCAATGTCGAGGACCCGTGCGACCGGGGATGGAACGAGGGTTTCGTGACATGCCGTAAGGGCACCGTCCACCATGTCCCCTACGAGCGCTATGACCAGATCGCTCAGGAGCAGAAGGACGACGAGCCACGCATGCCCGGACGTGTCTGGCGGCCCGGCTGGGGCCACTATCAGCTCTACGGCTCCCGCCCGGACGACAGCCCGAAGGGATACGAGAACAACGGCGACTACAAGGTCGTGCAGTCGGCGATCGAGTCCCTTTCGGGCTTGGTGAATAGCGGCAAGCCCTGGATGCTCTACTGCGGACCCGGCGGGCCGCACGACCCCTTCATCATCCCCGAG